>CAMAHM010000028.1 GCA_945834535.1 uncultured Sutterella sp.
AGGCGTCCGAGTCCGCGGGAACGCATGCTAAAATCAAAGATTGGATCAGTGCGGTACGCGTCTTTTTACGTGCCGCCGTCCCCGAATTTTTTCAACTTTTTTTGAGACTAGAGAGATAAACATGGCTATTCAGCGCACCCTTTCCATCATCAAGCCCGATGCCGTCGCCAAGAACGTGATCGGCCAGATCTACACCCGTTTTGAGTCCGCCGGCCTCAAGATCGTTGCCGCTCAGATGCGCCAGCTCTCGCGTGCCGAAGCCGAAGGCTTCTACGCCGTGCACAAGGAACGTCCCTTCTTCAACGACCTCGTGAACTTCATGACCTCCGGTCCCGTGATGATTCAGGTTCTCGAAGGCGAAGACGCCATCGCCAAGAACCGCGCTCTGATGGGCGCCACCGACCCGAAGAAGGCTGAAAAGGGCACCATCCGCGCCGATTTTGCCGAAAGCATCGACGCCAACGCCGTTCACGGTTCCGACGCCGAAGCCACGGCTGCCGTGGAAGTGGCCTACTTCTTCCCGACGCTGGCGATCTGCTCGCGCTAATCGCATAACGTCAAGCTTCAAGGTTGGTTATCAGGTATGAATCAAACGCAGGACACTCGCGTCAATCTTCTCGACTTTGATGTCGAGGGCATCAAGGCATGGTGCGCCGCACTCGGTGAGAAGCCTTACCGAGCCGTGCAGCTCGCGCGCTGGATGCACCGCTACTGTGCGGACGATTTTGATGCCATGACCAACCTTGCCAAGAGCTTTCGGGCCAAGTTGAAGGACTTGGCCTACATCAAAGCGCCCGATGTGATCACCGTCAAGCACAGCGCCGACGGCACGCGCAAATGGCTCTTTGATGTGGGCAACGGCAACGCCGTCGAAGCAGTGTTCATCCCCGAGGACGACCGCGGCACGCTCTGTATTTCCACGCAGGCCGGCTGCGCCATGGGGTGCCTTTTTTGTTCGACCGGCAAGCAGGGCTTTAACCGCAACCTCGCCACGAGCGAAATCGTCGGCCAGCTTTGGTACGCCGAAAAAACGCTGCGCGAGGAGGCGGGCGTCACCGATCCCAACGATCGCATCATCAGCAACGTGGTGCTGATGGGGATGGGCGAGCCGCTGCAGAATCTCTCCAACGTCGTGCCTGCCCTCAAGCTCTTTTTGGACGACAACGGCTACGGTCTGTCGCGCCGCCGCGTGACGGTTTCGACTTCCGGCCTCGTCAATCAGATCGACAAGCTTGCCGCCGAAGCGCCTGTGGCGCTTGCAGTGAGCCTGCACGCGCCCGACGATGCGCTGCGCGACAAGATCATGCCCGTCAACCGCAAGCATCCCCTTGCCGATCTGATGGCCGCCTGCCGCCGCTACCTCAAGGTGGCGCCGCGCGATTTCATCACCTTTGAGTATCTGATGCTCGGCGGCATCAACGACGAGCCGCGCCACGCCCGAGAGCTCATTGAGCTCGTGCGCACCGTGCCGTGCAAGTTCAACCTCATTACCTTCAATCCTTTCCCCGATTCGGACTTAAAGCGCCCGGATCGCGAGAAGGTGCTGGCCTTTGCCAAGATCCTCAATGACGCGGGCATCGTGACGACCGTCCGCAAGACGCGCGGCGATGACATCGACGCGGCCTGCGGTCAGCTTGCGGGCGAAGTCAAGGATCGCACGCAGCGTGCCAAGCGACTGATTGAACAAAAGCGCGCGCTCGGCATTCTGCCCGTGCGCGACGCCGCCCAGTCATGACCCAAACCATTGCCATTGTTTCGGACGACGCGCGTCGCGCCTCGGCCTGGCAGCCCCGCCGTATCACGCACGCTGTGCGAGTTACGCAGGGGAGCCGCACGTGTGTGATCGGGGGCGGCGCCCCCGTTGTCGTACAGTCCATGACCAATACCGCCACCGAAGACGTTGAGGCCACGGTCGCGCAGGTGTGCGCGCTCGAGGCGGCAGGCAGCGGTCTTGTTCGCCTCACGGTCAACACGCCCGAAGCGGCAAGAGCCGTGGCACGCATCCGTGACAGACTTGACGGCCTCGGTGTCGACGTGCCGCTCGTGGGCGACTTTCACTACAACGGCCACAAGCTTCTCACCGACTATCCCGAGTGCGCTCAAGCACTTGCCAAGTACCGCATCAACCCGGGCAACGTGGGCAAGGGTGATAAGCACGACGATAATTTCGCGGCCATGATCGGTATGGCCGTCAAGTACGGCAAGGCCGTGCGCATCGGCGTTAACGGCGGCAGTCTCGATAAGGAACTGCTCAGCCGGATGATGGACGACAACCGCGCACTGCAAAAGCCCCTTGCGGTCAACGAGGTGCTTCTGAACGCCATCGTTGAGAGCGCCGTGCAGAGTGCCGAACAGGCCGAGAAATTGGGACTTGCTGCCGACAAAATTGTTTTGTCGGCCAAGGTGAGCGACGTCTCGGACCTTGTGACCGTCTACCGGCATCTGGCCTCGCGCGGTGCCTGGGCGCTGCATCTGGGACTGACCGAGGCGGGCATCGGCTCCAAGGGGATTGTGGCAAGTTCGGCGGCACTCGCCGTGCTTCTTTCCGAAGGCATCGGCGACACCATTCGTATTTCGATCACGCCCGAGCCCGGCAAAGACCGCTCGGCCGAAGTGCTTGTGGCCCAGCAGCTTTTGCAGAGCATGGGACTTGGGGCGTATGCGCCGCTCGTCACTTCCTGCCCGGGGTGCGGCCGCACGGCAAGCGACGCCTTCCAAAAGCTCGCGGCCGACGTGTCCGAATACCTGACTTCGCGCATGAGCGAGTGGCGCCGCATTGCGCCCGGCTGTGAGGCGATGCGTGTGGCGGTGATGGGGTGCGTTGTAAACGGCCCGGGCGAGAGCCAGAACGCCGACATCGGCATCAGTCTTCCCGGTCGCGGGGAAAGTCCCGTGGCGCCCGTGTACGTCGACGGCGTGCGCCGCGCCGCTCTCAAGGGGGACAATCTGGCCGCCCAGTTCAACGCCATGATCGAGGATTATGTGCGCAAGCGCTGGGGCGCGAAGGGCAATAGATCACAACACGAGGCCCCTTAAATCGGGCCGCAGTCGAAGTCTCCGCCAAGAGCCGGGACATCGACGCATGAAGACAGACAACAACGGAACAACCATGGCCAAAATCAAAATCAACGGCATCAAGGGTATGAACGACATGCTGCCCGAAGAGGCGGCAATCTGGGAGTACTTCACGGACACGGCGCGCCGCACGGCTGCCGCGTACGGTTTTAAGCAGATCCGTACCCCCATTGTCGAGGCTACCGGCCTTTTCTGCCGCGGCATCGGCGAAGTGACCGACATCGTCGAAAAGGAGATGTACTCCTTTACCGACAGCATGAACGGCGAGGCACTCACGCTGCGCCCGGAAAACACCTCGGCGGTGGTGCGCTGCGCGATTGAGCACAGCCTCACCTACAACGCGCCGCAGCGTCTGTGGTATTTCGGACCGATGTTCCGTCACGAGCGTCCGCAGCGCGGCCGTTATCGTCAGTTCCACCAGTTCGGCTGCGAAGCGCTTGGTTTTGCGGGCCCCGATATCGACATTGAACTTCTGGCCATGACGGCGCGTCTGTGGAAGGCGTTTGACATCAAGGCGCGCCTTGAACTCAATACGCTCGGTGCGCTCGAAGAGCGCGCTCGTCACCGCGAAGCGCTCATTGCCTATTTTGAAGCCAACGCCGACATTCTCGACGAGGATGCCCGCCGCCGTCTGCACACCAATCCGCTGCGCATTCTCGATACGAAAAATCCCGACATGCAGGAGATGGTGAACGCTGCGCCCCGTCTGCTCGACTTCCTCGGCGAAGAGTCGCTCGCATTCCTGGCCCGCCTTGAAGCGGGCGTGCAGGCTTTGGGCATTGAATACACCATCAACCCGCGTTTGGTGCGCGGCCTTGACTATTACAATCACACCGTCTTCGAATGGATCACCGACTGCCTGGGCAGTCAGGGAACGATCTGCGGGGGCGGGCGCTACGACCCGCTCGTCGAAATGCTCGGCGGCCGGCCGACGCCGGCCGTGGGCTTTGCCATCGGCGCCGAACGCGTGATTGAGCTCATTCGTGAAACGCACGGCACCATGACCGCGCCCGACTGCGAGATCTACATCGCGCATCAGGGCGGACACACGGAACTGGCGGCCCGCAGCGCGGCCGAACGGTTGCGCGACGCCGGTCACAGCGTGATCGTGCACGCTGGTTCGACTTCGTTCAAGTCGATGATGCGCCGCGCCGACCAGTCGCTTGCGCAGTGGTGCGTCATCGCCGGTGAGTCCGAAGTGAACGAGGGCAAGCTTGCCGTCAAGCGTCTGCGCGACGCCAACGGCGAGCAGGTGTTCGCCGAACAGATGAAGGTGGCCGTTGACGATCTGCTGGCGCTTTTTGCCGACTGATTTGCAACGCCGATTGTGAAAAAATACCGAATTGACCGCAGCATCGAAAGGAATCGTCTTTCATGGCATACGATCTTGAAGAACAAGAGTCTCTGGACCAACTTAAAGCCTGGTGGGAGAAGTGGGGCAATCTGACCCTGTCGTGCATCACCGTCGGCTGCCTGGGCTTTGCGGCCTGGAACGGCTGGAACTGGTACGAGCGCAATCAGGGGGCCAAGGCCACCGTGGCCTATGTGCAGCTGCAAAACGCTTACGTGCAGAACGACGCCAAGAACATGAAGTCGCTTGCCGACGGCCTCATGAAGGAGTATCCGCGTCACGTTTTTGCTTCGCTTGCCGCGCTTATGAAGGCAACGAGCGAACTTGAGGCGGGCAACCGCGACGCCGCCCGTGCGGCGCTCGAATGGGTTCTCAATGAAGCCAAGCGTCCCGAGTACAAGGCCGTGGCGACGGTTCGCCTGGCCGGGCTCGAGCTGGACGCCGGCAACGTCGACAAGGCCCTTACGCTGGTGCGCTCAATTAAGGCGCCCGAAGCCGACAGTGCCATGGTGCTCGATCGACTCGGCGACGTGCTTCTTGCCAAGGGTGAAGTTGAAAACGCCCGCGCCGCCTGGAAGCGCGCTATGGAAGTCGACACCGAAGGTGCGCTTTCGGCGCTTGTGAACCTCAAGCTGCAGGCTCTTCCCGAGCCCAAGGTTTAAGGAACGACATCCATTACTGCCAACGGCGCGTTGTTCGGCATTGTTCGGGCACGGCGCCAGTAAGGAGCTCTAACGTGAAACGCATGATCCAACTCACCCTCGTCGGTGCGGCCGTGGCTGCGCTTTTGGGGGGATGCTCCTCGACCGGTTCGCATGAACCCGCCGAACTTGAAAAGATCGACGCACTGGTCAAAACCGACCGCGCATGGTCCGAATCGCTCGGCAGCAGCGAAACCGGCCTTCTGACCCCGGCACTTACGCAGACGGGCATTTATGCCGCGGGCGACGATTCGCTCTACCGCATTGACCCCAAGACGGGCGACACCGTCTGGGAAGTCACTACCGGAGCTCCCGTGGCTGCCGGCGTGGGCAGTGACGGCCAGTTCGTGGCCGTCGGTACCGTTAAGGGCGAGCTCGAGGTTTACGACAGTGACGGCAAGTTTCTGTGGCGTGCGCGTCTGACGAGCGAAATGAGCATGCCGCCCCTTGTGGGGTCGGGTTTTGTGTTCGCCCGCACGACCGACACGCGCGTGACGGCCTTTAACGCTCTGACGGGCGAAAGGCGCTGGCGTCATCAGTCGCAGGTGCCGTCTCTTACCGTTCGTGCTCCCGGACAGATGGTCTTTTCGCCCGCGGGCGTTCTGGTCGGGCAGGGCAACGGCAGGCTTTTGGCGCTTGACGCCAACGGTCGCACCGTTTTCGAAGCGCCCGTGGCGCAGGCCAAGGGCATCACCGAAGTTGAGCGACTTGTCGACGTCGTGGGCACCCCCATGGTCGACGGCCGCATGATGTGTGCCGCGGCTTTCCAGGGCGGAATTCTGTGCATGTCGAGCCAGAACGGCAAAGTGCTCTGGCGTGCGCCCGTCGATGCCGTCACCGGCCCCGTGTCGGACGGCTCTCGCGTCTACGTGACGACGAGCCGTGGCGAAATCAAGGCGTTTGACTACGAAACGGGCAAGCCCGTGTGGACCAACTCTGACCTTCTGTGGCGCGAACCCTCGTCCGTGGCCGTGGTGGGCGACATGCTTGTTGCCGGAGACTTTGAAGGCGAAATTCATGTCTTTGATCCGGCTTCGGGCAAGCGTATCGGCCGCGATTCGATTTCGGGTGCCGTGCGCGTGCCTCCGATCAGCATGGGCGACGGTGCGCTCATTCAGTCCGAAGAGGGGCGCCTCATCTGGCTGCGCATGCAGAAAAAAGGCAACTGATGCCCATCGCCCTTTAAGCGGCTCACACAACAGACGCACCGGGCGTTGGTGCGTGAAATCCCAAAACGCTTCGGGCCGGCCCGCAACACAGGGCCGCGCCCGCATTCACAATAAGAACATTTACTTTTACTCATAGGACGCGATACCTCATGCTTCCAGTCGTAGCCCTTGTCGGCCGCCCCAATGTGGGCAAGTCGACGCTTTTTAATCGTCTTACCCGCAGCCGCGACGCCATTGTGGCGGACATGCCCGGCATTACCCGCGATCGCCAGTACGGTCAGGGGCGTGTCGGGCCGCGCCCGTACATTGTCGTCGACACGGGGGGCTTTGAACCTGTTAAGAGTGAAGGCATCGTTCGTGAAATGGCCGACCAGGCCGAAGCGGCCATCGCCGAAGCCGACGTTGTGCTCTTTGTCTGCGATGCGCGCAGCGGACTGACGCCGCACGACGAGCGCATTGCACGCCGTCTGCGCGTCGCTGGCCGCCCCTTTTATCTTGTGATCAACAAGGCCGAGGGACTGACTGCCGATCATGTGGCCGAATTCCACGAACTCGGCATGGGGGAGCCCGTGCGCATTTCCGCCACGCACGGCAACGGCGTGGCCGCACTCATGGAAAAGGTGCTTTCCGATCTGCCGGCCGATGAGGAGGAGCCCGAAGAGGCCGACCCGAATGCTCCCAAGCGCATCAAGGTGTGCCTGGCAGGTCGCCCCAACGTCGGCAAGAGCACGCTTGCCAATGCGCTTCTCGGCGAGGAGCGCATGATCGCTTTTGACATGCCCGGCACCACGCGCGACGCGATTAAGGCCGATTTTGAACTTGACGGCCAGCCCTTCCGCCTTATCGATACCGCTGGTCTTCGCCGCAAGGGCAAGGTCTTTGAAGCCGTCGAAAAGTTTTCCGTCATCAAGACGCTGCAGGCCATTGAAGAGTGCAACGTCTGCATCCTCGTGCTTGACGCCACCGAAGGCATCAGCACGCATGACGCGCACATCGCCGGCTACGCAATGGAGTCGGGACGCGCTCTTGTGGTGGCGATCAACAAGTGGGACGGTGTGGATGGCTACAAGCGCAGCCTTGTCGATACCGATATCGAACGCAAGTTCCACTTCCTGCGCTGGGCACGCTTTATTCATATTTCGGCCTTAAAGCGCAACGGCCTCAATCACCTGATGGCTGCCGTGCGCGACGCGCACAAGGCAAGTTTTGCCAAGCTCTCGACGCCGAGGCTCACGCGCACGCTGCTGGCTGCCGTCGAGCAGCAGCAGCCCGCTCGTGTGGGCCGTATCCGCCCCAAGATGCGCTACGCGCACCAGGGCGGCATGAATCCGCCCGTGATCGTGATTCACGGCAACAGCCTGCAGGCCGTTTCGGACAGCTACAAGCGCTACCTTGAAGGGGTATTTCGTCAGACGTTTGATCTTGCCGGCACGCCGCTGCGGGTCGAATTGAAGACCAACAAGAACCCCTACGCAGAGGCCGAAGGCAAAAAGTAGGCCGCACACGTACAGTTGCACACACTTTTTTGCGCTTCGATCACCCCGTCAGGCCGCAAAAAAGTTACTATTACGGCCAACCGCGCGTTCGGCGCGGCGGTCGCAGGCAGCGCGGGCACGATTTTGCAGCCCGCAGGAGCCGCCCGCCGCCCGTCCGTTTTCTTGATACGAACCGCATTTTTCGCACTTTCGGAGCCAATAATGAGCACAAACAATAAAGGACAGCTCCTTCAGGATCCTTTCCTCAACATTCTGCGCAAGGATCACATTCCGGTGTCGATCTACCTTGTGAACGGCATTAAGCTTCAGGGCCAGATCGAATCGTTCGACCAGTACGTCGTGCTGCTGCGCAACACGGTCACCCAGATGGTCTACAAGCATGCGATCAGCACCGTGGTGCCCACGCGCGCCGTCAATATGCCCGTTGACAACGAAGCGTAAGAACCTTGACCCAATTTCAGTTTGACAGTGCGCGGGAAGCCGAAGCTGCCCGCGCTTTTCTTGTGACGGTTGCCCTCGGCCGGGAGCGCCATTTTGACGCGGGCGAAGAGCTCACCGAACTGGTGATGAGCGACGGGCTTGAGCCCGTCGGTCTCATGCAGGCGCGTCGCGACAAACCCGATCCCGCCACTTTTCTCGGCTCGGGCAAAATTGAAGAAATCGCCGACCTTGCCAAAGCGGCCAAGGCCGACGTTGTCGTTTTTGATGCGGCCCTGTCGGCCGCGCAGGAGCGCAACATCGCCGACGCCTGCAAGCTGGCGGTGATGGACCGCACCGAACTCATTCTCGAAATCTTCCGCCGTCGCGCCAAAAGCAAGGAAGGGCGTCTGCAGGTCGAGCTTGCCCGGCTTGAGCACCTTTCCACGCGTCTGGTGCGCGGCTGGACGCACCTTGAGCGCCAGCGAGGCGGCCTCGGTAAAACGGGCGGCCCGGGTGAAAAGCAGATCGAACTCGACAGGCGCATGATCGGCGCGCGCGTCAAGATGCTGCGCGAACAGCTTAAAAAACTGGCTCGGCAGCGCGACACGCAGCGCAAAAGCCGCATGCGCGCCGATACTGTGACCGTTTCTCTTGTGGGCTATACGAACGCCGGCAAATCGACGCTTTTTAACCGGCTGGTGCGCGAAAAGACCTACGCTGCCGACCAACTCTTTGCCACGCTCGATACGACCGCCCGCCGCTGCTGGGTGTCCGATACCGAAACCATGGTTCTTTCGGACACTGTGGGCTTTATTCGGGGACTGCCGCATCAGTTGGTGGAAGCCTTCAAGTCGACGCTCGACGAAACGGTCCACGCCGATATTCTGCTGCACGTTGTGGATGCTTCTTCGAGCGTGCGCGAGGATCAGATGGCCTCGGTTGCCGACGTGCTCGGGCAAATTGATGCGGGAGATATTCCGACCGTCACGGTCTACAACAAGATCGATGTGAGCGGGCACGAAGCGGGCGTCACGCGACACGCGGGCGAGGGCCCCGACGCCGGGCTCGTCAAGTCCGTCATGCTGAGCGCTAAGACGGGGGTAGGGGTGGAGTTGCTGCGTGAGGCGCTTGCCGAATGGAGCGCCGTTCTTAAAAAGCGCAACGAAAGCCTGCCCCGCGAACTTGAAAGTTGGGAGTACGAGCTGCCCGAGCATAAGAGCGACGACGAGGCTCTTGCCGAGCTCGAAAAACTCCTTTGACGACGCGTCGGTCTGCGCGCGTTTGCAACATGCTGCAACAGTGTCGCAGTGCCGATCGTGCAGGATGCTAAACTCGACAGACTTTGTGCGGTTGGCGCCTTCGGGCGTGCGGGCCGCGTTCATAAAACAGACTATTCACAGGGATTTTTTGTAATGGCACTCAATGACCCTCAGTGGGGCCGCAAGCGTGCGGCAGAGGATTCCGATCAGCGCGAACCTGAGCGTGAACCCGAGCGCGACGAAGAAAGAGTCGATCGTGGCGAGGCACGCGAGGACGGGTACAACGAGCGCGATGAGCGCGCATGCCGGGAGCGAGATGCGCGCGACAATCAGAACGACCGCAATCCCCGTCGTGAAAAGGACGCGGGCGGCGCGAGCGACCTTGACGAGCTGTGGGAGGACTTCAACAAGCTTTTCGGCGGCCTTCTCGGGCAGCGTCCGGGCAGGGGAGAGCGGCCGCGAGCCGCTCGCCGTGAGGATCGCTACGACGAAGGCAACGACGATCGCGCCTACGAGCCAGAGGACGATCGCTACGCTGAGCGCGAGGAGGCGCGTCAGGAGCCTGCGCGTGCTGCTGCGGGCGGCTCTCGGGGCATGCACGCGCCGCGCCCGAGCGCCAAGGGCGCTGCCTTTGCCGTGGCCGCGGCCCTCATCGCCTGGTGCGCCTCGGGCATCTATATTGTGCCCGAAGGTCAGGTCGGCGTGGTCACCACGTTCGGGCGCTACACCCAGGACAGCGCGGCCGGTATCAACTGGCACATGCCCTGGCCCGTGCAGGCCGTTGAACTTGTGGACGTCTCGAGCGTGCGCAAGGCCGAGATCGGCATTCGCGGCAGCAACCGCCTCAAGGAAGCCCTCATGCTCACGGATGACGAAAATATCGTCGACGTGATGTTCAACGTGCAGTACCGTATCAAGCCCCACCAGGCCAAGGAATTCCTCTTCCGCAGCCGTGATCCGGACCTGTCTGTCGTCAATGCGGCCGAAAGCGCGATGCGTGAAGTGGTGGGCCGCAAGGCGATGGACTCGGTGCTCTTTGAGTCCAAGCAGGAAATTGCCGCCGCCGTGCAGGTGGCCATGCAGGGGATGCTTGACCGCTATCAGACCGGGATTGAAGTGATGAGCGTTGCCATTCAGAACGCTCAGCCGCCCTCGCAGGTGCAGGCCGCCTTTAACGACGCCGTCAAGGCCGGTCAGGACCGCGAGCGTCAGATCAACGAAGGCCAGGCCTACGCCAACGCCGTCGTGCCGGCCGCTAAGGGTCTGGCAAGCCGCCTTGTGCAGGAAGCAGAAGGCTACAAGGCCCGCGTGGTTGATACGGCTGCCGGTGACGCCGAACGTTTCGGCAAGGTCTTTGCCGAATACCGCAAGGCTCCCGAAGTGACGCGGGATCGCCTCTATATTGACGCTATGCGCGACATCTACGCCAACACCAAGAAGGTGTTTGTGGAAAGCCGCTCGGGCAGCAACCTGCTGTACCTGCCGTTTGAAAAACTTCTCTCGGAAGCCGCTAAGAGCGCAGCTCCCGCTTCGGCCGGTCAGGCGGCTGTGGAGCCGGCGCCCGCCGCCGCTTCCGCCCCCGCCCCCGAGGCGGACGCCCGCACGCTGATGCGCATGCGCGGCCGTTGATTGTGACGTTGGAAAAGGAACATTCAAAATGAAGAAACTTGTCTCTCTTCTGACGGGCATTGCGGTGCTTGCCGGCGCCGCGCAGCTGTGTCTTTACACGGTGGGCGAACGCGAACACGCGCTCGTGTTTGCGCTGGGTGAATTAAAGGAAGTCAAAAGCGAACCGGGGCTGTACTTCAAGCTCCCGGCGCCGCTGCAGAACGTCGTCTATCTGGATCGCCGCATCCTCACGATGGATACGCCCAACGCCGACCTGGTGCAGACGAGCGAAAAGAAGAACCTGCTCATCGACAGTTTTGTGAAGTGGCGCATCGCCGATCCGCGCGCCTACTGGGTGTCGTTTTTGGGAAGCGAGCGTGCGGCCGAAGACCGTGTGGCGGCTCTTTTGCGCGACGTGCTCAACCAGACCGTCAACAAGCGCACCGTGAACGCCATTACCTCGCGCGAGCGTGAAAAGGCGATGGTCGAAATTCGCACCGGACTGCAGGCCCGCGTCAAGGACGTCGGCATCGACATTGTCGACGTGCGCTTAAAGCGCGTGGACTTCACGCCGGAAATTTCCGAAGCCGTGTACCGCCGTATGGAAGCCGAGCGTAAGCGCGTGGCCGCCGAAGAGCGCTCCAAGGGGGCTGCCGAAGCCGAAAAGATCAAGGCTGACGCCGATCGCCGGCGCGAAGTCATTCTCGCGCAGGCTTATCGCAATGCTCAGACCATTAAGGGTGAGGGCGACGCGCAGGCCAACCGCATTTACGCCGAAAGCTTCGGGCGCGATCCTCAGTTTGCCAAGTTCTACCGCAACCTTGAGGCCTACCGCAGTGCCTTCGGCAAGCCTACCGACATGATGGTGCTCGACGGATCGGGCGAGTTCTTTGAGGCCATGAAGGGCGACGCGAAAAAGTGAAGGTCTTTGTCCTTGCCATTGGCTTTATGGCCGTCTTCGAGGGGCTGATGCCCCTCGTTGCGCCCGATTGGTGGCAAAGCCAGCTGCGCCGCATCGGCGACATGCCCGCGAGTGTTGTGCGGCGCACCGCCTTTGCGGTGGTGTGTCTGGGCCTTGCGGTGGTCTGGGGCGCGACGCTCGGGCTCTAGTTTGACGATTTAAATGGGATTTAAAAATGGCGAATTGGTCCATTCCCGATAATTTTGCGGACATTCTTCCGCGGCAGGCGCGCTGCCTGGAAGCCATGCGCCGAGCCTCGCTCGATCTGTTTGCGTCGCACGGTTTTGAACTCGTGCAGCCGCCCATGGTCGAATTTGTGGACTCTCTGCTGACGGGCACCGGGAGCGACGTGTCGAACAACACATTCCGCTTCATGGATCAGTCGGGCGGGGGCGGGCGCATGATTGGCCTTAGAGCCGACATGACGCCGCAGATTGCGCGTATCGACGCGCATATTCTCAACCGCCCGGGCGTGACGCGCCTTTGCTACGCGGGCAGCGTTCTGCACGCCCGTCCCATGCATCCCCTCGCTTCGCGCGAGCCCGTTGTGGCCGGTGCGGAAATTTTCGGCGCTTCGGGACTTGATACCGATCTGCAGATCATGCGCCTTGCGGTCGAGACGCTGCGCACGCTCGGCGTCCAAAGCGTGCATCTTGACATCGGCCACACGGCTGTCGTACGCGCGCTTATCGGAGAAAACCTCAACGACGAAGGCGTGCACAGCATTGTGCGGGCGCTGCGCACGAAGGACCCCGTGGCGCTCGAAGCGGCCGCGGGCAATCTTTCGGCAGAGGCGGTCGATGCACTGCAGCTTCTGATGCGCACCTTCGGCGACGTGGCGGTATTGGACGAACTTGCCGCCAAACTGCCGCAAAAGCCCGAGATTCTGGCCGCGCTCGAAGAAGTGCGTGTGCTCTCGCGCGAATGCGGCGCCGACGAGGTGAGCTTTGATTTTTGCGACGTCCACGGCTACCAGTACTTGACCGGCATCACGTTTGCCGCCCACCTACCTCAATCTGCTCAGGCGGTTTTGCGCGGCGGGCGCTATGATGGCGTTGGTTTGGCATTCGGGCGTTCGCGTCCGGCCTGCGGCTTTACCGTGTATCTGCGCATCTTGAGCGACCTCGGGCTCTCGGAAGACCGACTGCCCGAGTGCTGTGTGGTGCGCGGACGCGTGGATTCGCATTTGGCCGCATATGTCGCGTCTCTTCGCAAGGAGGGGCGCGCCGTGGTGTGTCTCTTTGAAGGCGAATCGCCGGAAGATCTGCGCGAACAGTTCCGCGTCACGCACGAAGTGGTTCGCACGGCGGACGGCTTTGCATTGGCGCCGCTTTAAAATTTTTTGCATTTGGAAAACCAGCCTAAAACGTGCGCAATCCGCACGAGGAGTAAAGGAACATGGCTAAGAACGTAGTCGTTGTCGGCGCCCAGTGGGGCGACGAGGGCAAGGGTAAGATCGTCGACTGGCTGACGGAAAAGGTCGACGGCGTGGTGCGCTTTAACGGCGGCCACAACGCCGGGCATACCCTTGTCATCAACGGTGCCAAGACCATCCTGCGCCTGATTCCCTCGGGCATCATGCACCCGACTTCGACCTGCTACATCGGCAACGGTGCGGTGGTGTCGCTGGAAGCGCTGTTCCGCGAAATCGACGAACTCAAGACCCACGGCGTCGATGCCGAACCGCGTATCCGCGTTTCGGGCAACTGCCCGCTCATCATGCCCTACCACATCGCGCTCGACCATGCGCGTGAAGCAGCGCTGGGCGACAAGAAGATCGGTACCACCGGTCGCGGTATCGGTCCGACCTACGAAGACAAGGTCGCCCGCCGCTCGGTGCGCGTGGCCGACCTCTTTGAGCCCGAAGTCTTTGCCGAACGCGTGCGCTCGATCATGCAGCTGCACAACTTCGTGCTTGAAAAGTACCTCAACGCCCAGCCGCTCGATCCGGAAAAGGTGATCGCCGAAGCGCTCTCCTACGCCGAGCGTCTGCGTCCGATGGTGACCGACGTGTCGGCCGTGCTCAACGCAGGCATGGACGAAGGCAAGCAGTACCTCTTTGAAGGCGCTCAGGGTTCGATGCTCGATATCGACCACGGGACCTATCCCTTCGTGACGAGCTCGAACACCGTCGCAGGAAGCGTGTGCCCCGGCGCGGGCGTCGGCCCCCACCGCATCAATTACGTGCTCGGCATCACCAAGGCCTACTGCACGCGTGTCGGCTCGGGTCCCTTCCCGACGGAACTCACCGACGCCGTCGGCGAAGAACTCCGTGCCAAGGGCAACGAATTCGGTGCCGTGACGGGGCGTCCCCGCCGCTGCGGCTGGTTTGACGGTGCTGCGCTGCGTCGCGCCGTGCAGATCAACGGTCTTACGGGCCTGGCGGTGATGAAGCTCGACGTTCTGGACGGCATGAAGACCGTCAAGCTCGGCGTGGGCTACATGGTCGACGGCAAGCGCGTCGATCTTCTGCCCTGCGGTGCCGACGCGCTGTCGCGCTGCGAGCCCGTGTACGAAGAATTCCCGGGGTGGACGGAAAGTACCTTCGGCGTCACCCGCTGGGAAGATCTCCCCGAATCGGCGCAGAAGTACCTCTCGCGCCTGTCGGAAGTGGCCGGCTGCCCGATCGCCCTCGTGTCGACGGGCCCCGATCGCAACCAGACCATCCTTCTGAAGGATCCCTTCGCCGATTGATGTCTCACTTGCGGGCGCACGCTCCGTGCGCCCGTCACGCTGACATACAAAAACCGCCGCGGACGTCTGTTGTCTTTGCGGCGATTTTGTTTAGAGCGGGCTCAGTCAACTTAACGCGCAAGCCAGCGCAGCGCCCTGTCGCCTTCAAGTACCGTGCCGCTGTCGCGGCCCATGTAACCGGCAAACTGCGAGCACTGTTCGCGCCAGTCGCTCGTGCGCAGAATCGACAACAGCGTCTGCATCTCGGGCTTGTCAAAATCTTCGCGCCGCACGGCCAGAAAATACGTTTCCGTCATCAGAGGCACGAAATCAAGTCCCCAATCGTCGGCCGACGTGCGGATGCAAAGTCCGGCATCGGCTTTTCCTTCGAAAATGGACTGCGCCACAGCCTGGTGGCCTGAGGCGATGTTGTCGTACCCGACGATGAGCTCGGGGGCAATATCCTCGCGCACCAAAAGCGCATCGAGTAGGACGCGCGTGCCGGTGCCTTCGGCGCGGTTAACGTAACGGGCCCGGGTGCTCGCCACGTCGCTGATCGAATGCAGCTCAAGCGGATTGCCGGGCGCCACCGCCATCCCCTGACTGCGGGAGGCGTACTTGATGATGACGGTCTTTTCCGGATCAATCAGAGGGGCAAAAACCTTGGCCGCCAAATCGCCCTTGCGCGTGTCCGAAGGCGCGTTAAAGCCGGCGATATCCGTGCGGCCCGCCGCGAGATCTTCCAGGCCCTTGGCCGAGGAATTAAAGTCGATGAGAAGGCGCACGCCGGCCGGAGCCGCCAGATTCTTAAAGCGCAGCAGCGAGCGGTCGGGGCATCCCGTCACGCGCAGCTCATGCGCATCGGGGTACATGACGTCCGCGTAGGTCTGTTCGAGGTCGTTGGCGAGCTTTTCAAGAAGCGCCGCATTGCGGGCAAGGACAGCCTTTTCCGATCGAAGAAGGCGCAACCCCGCTTCCGAAAGACGCGTGTGGCTTCCGCGGGTGCGCTCCGTGAGCGCAATGCCGAGCGTTTCTTCCCAATGCCGCAGCTGTCCCCACAGGTGTCGGTAGCTCACGCCCAAAGCATCGGCTGCCGCCGCCAGACTGTCGGCCTTGTCCACGGCTCTCAGAAGCTCGATCAGATCGCAGTGCAGCTGGGCACGCTTGCCGACTCGGGACGAGGCGATGCGGTAGTCAAAGGTAATGTGCATAAGGCGGGTAGAAGGCAAAACAACAACTGTGTCGGAGATCTTAAAGGTTCACGACAAAAAAAGAAAAATCCCCGAACGCGCCGGCCGGAGGAATGCACAGCGCGTCGGGGACAAGAAAAGACGTCTCGATGCGGATCCCCGACAGTCGGGGATCCGATCAACAGGAATCAGAGCACGTTGGCCGTGTACTGCGGGATGGTGATCATCTTGCGGTTGATGGCCTTGATGTTCTTGGCGCCCGTGAGAACCATGGCGACGGCCAGTTCAGAGCGCATACGGTTGGCAAAGAGAGCCACACCGTCGGCAAGACCACCGTGCGCGCCGCGCACGAAGTGGCGACCGGCGAGCGTGCAGTTGGCGCCGAGGGCCAGATACTTCAGAACGTCGGTACCGCGGGCAACAGTGCCGTCGACCATGATGAAGCAGCGCCCCTTGACGCGGTCGGCAATGCGCGGCAGAACCGCGGCCGTCCCCGGGGTGTCGGCAAGCGTGCGGCCGCCGTGATTGGACACGACGATACCGGCGGCGCCGGCCTTGATGCAGAGTTCGGCTTCATCGGGCGTCATGATGCCCTTAAAAAGCAGGGGCAGTCGGGACGCCTTGACGAGTTCCTTCATCTGGGCGAGGGTCTTGGGTTCAACCGTCTGGCCCTTGGTGGCGCGGGCGGCACGGCCGGCGCTGTCAAGGTCGATCGTGAGCGCGACGACGCCAGCCTGTTCGGCAAGGCGCATGCGCTCGATGATGTCCTTGTTCAGACGAGGCTTCAAACCGACGATGGCCTTAAAGCCCAGGCTCTTTAACGTATCCAGGCGCTTTTCAAAGACGGGCAGGGGGTCGCCGATACCGTCGGCAACGGCGCCGAGCGTGCCGGCCTGCGTGCAGCCGCCGCAGATGGCGGTCACGAATTCTTCTTCGGTCAAGTGGCCGCCCATGTTGTACGTCGTACCGCCCGTGGGAGCAGCCACGCAGGGCATGCTGATCTTGGTGCCGAAGAAGTCGAGGCTCGTGTCGGGCTTCTTGACGTCATGAATGACGCGCTGATTGAGCTGCACGGCAGCCAGGGAGTCGTAGTTGGCCTGGAAGCCGCGGCTCGCACCCATGCCGCCGAAGCCGGGGACCTGACCGACGCAGGGACCGCGGCCGTTGCATTCGGGGCAGACGTAGCAGCGGGGCATCATGAGTTCGCGGGCGCGGTCACGCACCTGCTGATAGGTCATCTTGCCCGTGAGGGGGCGCTTCTTTTCGCCTTCGGCGGCAGCTGCGGCAGCCGTGCCGGTCGCAGCAAGACCGGCGGCCGACAGCGACCCCTGAAGCAGAGTGCGACGCGAGAAAGTGACGGGTTTGGTTTCCATAGTTTCCTCTCCTTATGAATAGGATTGGGGTCAATCCTTTATGAATGCAATCCTAAGCACTCGAATTATGCAAAATAAAACATAGATAAAGAGATATTGATATTCATCAATTTTCGGGAGGTAATGTGAAGAAAGAAACGGCGTTCGATGCGGAATCGCGCGCGTTTTTTGTGTTGCCGATCCCGCGTTAGAATGCGGAGCATTTAAAGCGGTGCATGCCGCGCACAACCTTTAACAGACGACGGATTTTCTTATGGCCGAACAGACGCACGACTACATCGACTGGCAGCAGTACATTGACCTTTGTGAACGCCTTGTGGCCCGTGTGGCGGCCGACGGGTGGGAATTTGACTCGCTGTTGTGCCTTGCCCGGGGCGGCATGCGTCCCGGCGACTTCTTCAGCCGCATTTACGGCAAACCCCTGGCCATCATGACGACGAGCTCCTACCGCGAAGCGGCGGGCACCGTGCAGGGCGACCTTGATATTGCCCAGTACATCACGGGTGTGACGGAACTCAAGGGTAAGGTGCTTCTGGTGGACGATCTGTGCGACTCGGGTAAGACCATCATGAAAGTGACCGAACATCTGCGCCGCAATTTCCCGGCGATCACGGAAGTGCGTGTGGCCGTGGTGTGGGTGAAGGCCTGCTCGGTCTTTAAGCCCGACTACAGCGTGATTACCTACGAGGGCAGCCCCTGGATCCATCAGCCGTTTGAGTGCTATGACGATCTTGGTGCGGACGTGCACCTCAAAAAGTGCCTCGAAAAGTTCGGGCCTGAACTCTGACATTCGACTCGGGAACCGTTGCCGCGCAGATGTCGGCAGCCGACAGGTTCCCGAGTTTTTTCGCATTTTGACTGAATTTGCATTCATTCTTCGCGAGCCGCTTCGAGAAAGCGCGGTCACTGTGAGCGACAGCTATGCGAGTACCTTCAACGCATTGGTTTAAAGAGATCCAAAAGTCGCGTGTGCGCGACGATT
>CAMAHM010000029.1 GCA_945834535.1 uncultured Sutterella sp.
GGGCAGCCGAATCACGAAAACTGCGTTTGCCATATCCGCTAATTTACTCAGTTTTTGGAATGACGGCGTCGTTTTTCTATCCGATTCCTCCCCTGATTGAAATCAGGGGCTTCCTCGGATTTTTTCTGTGAGACGAAAAAAAGCGCTTCGGCCTTGCGGCGCGAAGCGCTTTTAAATCAGCAGATTGCTGCGCGAATTACTTCACGCTGCGGGTGCCGATCACTTCGATCACGGCGCGGCGGTTGGGAGCCAGGCACTTGATCACGTTCTTGCCGTTGGGGCAGTTGACCACGGGGTCAGCGGCACCGCGGCCTTCGGTCTGGATGAGGTTGGCGTCCACACCCTTGTTGACGAGGAAGGTCTTGACGGCTTCGGCACGGCGTTCCGAGATCTTCTGGTTGTAGGCGTCGCTGCCCAGACGGTCGGCGTAGCCGGTCGTCAGGATGACTTCGACGTCAAGGCCGGCCATGCGCGAGACGAGCTGGTCGAGCATTTCTTCGCCGTTGGCCGAGAGCTTGGCGCTGTCAAAGGCAAAGAGCGTGTCGGCAGCCAGAGTCACCTTGGCAACCTTTTCTTCCACAACGGGAGCGGCTTCCTTGCAGGCGCCGGCGCTCAGGATGTCGCCGTCGCAGGCGCAGCCGGCGCCCTTGGGACCGGCCTGTTCGGCCAGAGCGGGCGTCCAGAAGCCGGTACGCCAGCAAAGATTCGTAGAGTTCACAACCGTCTGGTTGCTCGAGCTCTGGACGTAGGGAACCACGTCGGCGGCAAGAGCGGAGCCGGCCACGAGAGCAGCGGCCACCAGGGTGGCGAGCTTGATCGAGGTCTTCATTGGTAGAGTTCCTTTTAAAGAAAATTGCACTGATGAAGGGTCCTAAAAACCGCGCTTGGGCGCTGCGGTGCGCCCGGCGGGACTGTTGCGGTGGGCGACAGGATCGGAGTGCTCCAGTGCAAAAAACACTCCGACATGTTGATTAGACACTATTCTGCCTCAATTGTAAGGTGTCGGTTTTAAAAAAGGAAACAAAATGTACACATCCGTCGTCTTCGGATAGGTTTTGTTGCCGCATTGCGCATCAAACCGCGTCTCCCGCATTCGGGAGCATCGCATGTGCATCTGTGAATGTGCCGCTTCTTTTGTGGCAGGTCGGACGGCCGTTTTGGCCCCTTGGCGGCGCTTTAAACGGTATTGTGTTCAAAAGCACCCCTAAAGGGGTATGTCAAAAAGGGATCCGTGCCGCCTGTACGCGCTACAATCCGTGCAAGTTGATGCGGATCGTCGTCAGGTCGGTCCGCTTTTGTTGCATTTTTTTTCCAAGTACTGAGAGTCGTTCATGTCCCAAGACGAACCCAAGACCGACGCCCCCGTTTCGGACGGAGAAGCCAACGGCATGCCCATTTCCTATTCGCTCGAAACGCTCCCCGTAGCGCTCGAGCATGAAATGAAGCAGTCCTATCTTGACTATGCCATGAGCGTTATCGTCGGCCGTGCGCTGCCTGATGTGCGCGACGGCTTTAAGCCCGTGCACCGCCGCGTGCTCTACGTGATGCACGAAATCGGCAACGATGCTTCGCACCCGACCAAAAAGTGCGCCCGTATCGTCGGTGAAGTGCTCGGCAAGTACCACCCGCACGGCGATCAGGCCGCCTACCAGACGCTGGTGCGTCTGGCGCAGGACTTCTCCATGCGCTACCCGCTCGTTTCGGGGCAGGGCAACTTCGGTTCGATCGACGGCGACGGTGCGGCCGCCATGCGTTACACCGAATGCCGTCTGGCGCGCATTGCCGACGCCATGCTCGACAACCTCGACGAGGACACGGTCGACTTCGTGCCCAACTTCGACAACAGTGAAAAGGAACCGACGGTGCTTCCGGCTCGTCTTCCCAATCTGCTTGTCAACGGTTCGGCCGGTATTGCCGTGGGTATGGCTACCAACATTCCGCCGCACAATCTGTCCGAGTGTGTTGATGCGTGCCGCCATCTGCTGCACAACCCGCAGGCCACGATCGACGAGCTCATTGCGCGTATGCCCGCGCCCGACTTCCCGACCGGAGCGATCATCTACGGCCTCAAGGAAGTGCATCAGGGCTACCGCACCGGCCGCGGCCGCGTGATCATGCGCTCGCACACGCACTTTGAAGAGCTGCGCAAAGGCCGTCAGGCACTCGTTGTCGACGATATTCCCTATCAGGTCAACAAAAAGGTGCTCGTCGAGTCGATTGCCCGACTCATGCACGACAAGAAGATCGAGGGCATCAGCGAGCTGCGCGACGAGTCAAGCAAGAACGTTCGCATCGTCATGGAATTAAAGCCCGGCGCCTTCGGCGAAGTGGTGCTCAATAATCTTTACAAGATGACGAGCATGCAGACGAGCTTCGGCATCAACATGGTGGCGCTCGTCAACGGTCAGCCGCGCATTCTCAATTTGCGCGACATCATCGAGCACTTCCTGCGTCACCGTCGCGAAGTGGTGGTGCGCCGCACGATCTATCGTCTCAACAAGAACCGTGCCCGCGGCCACATCCTCGAAGGTCAGGCCGTGGCGCTTTCCAATATTGACGAGTTCCTTGCCATCATCCGCAACGCGCCCAATCCGCCCGTGGCACGCGCCCAACTCATGGCGCGCGGCTGGAAGTCGAGCCTTGTGAGCGAACTCATTGCCCGTTCGGGCGGCCGCCCCGAAGACTTCCGTCCGGTTGATGCCGAAGCCGGCTGCGGACTCGACGCTCAGGGTGACTATCACCTTTCGAGCATTCAGGCCGAGAAGATTCTGCAGATGGCGCTGCAAAAGCTCACCGGTCTTGAGCAGGACAAGATCAACAACGAATACCGCGAGTGCACGCAGGAAATCGCCGATCTGCTCGACATTCTTGCGCGCCCCGAACGCGTGGCCGCCATCATGGACGCCGAACTCGAAGAGCTCAAGCTCAAGTACGGCGACGAGCGCCGCAGCGAAATCGACTACTCGGGCGACCCGAACTTCAACCCCCTTGACTTCGTGCCGAATGAATCGGTGGCCGTGACGCTGTCGAGCGCCGGCTACATCAAGCGCCAGAGTCTGAGCGAATACCGCAGCCAGCGCCGCGGCGGCACCGGCAAGCGGGCTGCCCAGATGAAGGAGGGCGACGTCATCTCGCAGCTCTTCGTGGCCAACACCCACGATACGGTTCTTTGCTTCAGCAATCTCGGTCAGGTCTATACCCTGCCCGTGTACACTATCCCCGAAGGAGCGCGCACGGCCAAGGGCAAGGCCATCGTCAACCTCATTCAGCTTGCTGAAAACGAATCGATCAACGTGATTCTGCCCGTGAGCCGCTTTACCGAAGACCACTACGTCTTCATGGCCACCGAGTGCGGCATCGTCAAAAAGACCCCGCTGTCGCAGTTTGCCTTTAATCTGCGCACGGGCAAGCGCGCCATCCAACTCGACGAGGGGGATAGCCTCATTGGCGTGGCGATCACGGACGGCACGTGCGACATCATGCTCTTCTCGGATTCGGGCAAGACCACGCGTTTTGCCGAAACCGACGTGCGTGCGACGGGGCGTACGTCCCGCGGCGTGGGCGGCATGCGCCTTATGGGGGCCAAACTGATCAGCATGTGCGTGGCGGGCGATGAGTCTCAGCTCGTACTGACGGCTTGTGAAAACGGCTACGGCAAGTGCACGCCGATCACCGAGTACACTCGTCACGGCCGCAACGTGCAGGGCACGATCGGCATCCGCACGAGTGATCGCAACGGCCGCGTGGTGGCCGCCACGCTCGTGCATCCGCAGGATACGGTCATGCTTTTGACGAGCCTCGGCAATCTTGTACGCACCAAGGTGTCCGACATTTCCGTCGTGGGACGCGCCACGCAGGGCGTCACGCTCATCGACGTGCGCGGCGACAAGCTCGTGAGCGTCACCCGTGTGGCCGCCGACGACGCCGACGAAATCGAAGACGAGGAGGCGGGCAATGCAGAGGGAGGCGAATCGAATGCCCCCGCCGAGACCCCGGAAGTTTCGTCGCAGCAGGCGCAGTTGAGCCTTGCGATGGAGTCCGATGACGAATCGGGCCGCTAGGCGAGTATTATCCTGTCAAGAGCTGCGCGCGGCCCGCTCGTCGGGGCCGCGCGTTTTAATCCGTCCGAGGGGATGCGTCCGCGGGACGGCCGCATGCCGGGGTGATTGCCCCGCGGCCGCCCGTTCGGGGTGCGGCTTATTGCACTCCAACCGGGGCTGATCGGCAGACCATCCGCCTCCCAAGCATGAGGAAACAGAGTCGTGAGTCGCGTTTACAATTTCTCGGCGGGTCCCGCCGTGTTGCCCGTTCCCGTTCTTGAAGAAGTCGCCGCCAATCTTGTCGACTACCACGGGCAGGGGATGAGCCTGTTGGAGATGAGTCACCGCGGCGCGATCTTTACGGGCATCATCGAAGAGACGCGAGCGCTTTTGCGCGAGCTTTTAGCCGTGCCCGAAACGCATGAGATTCTCTTTTTGCAAGGGGGCGGCCACCTGCAGTTTTCCATGGTGCCCCTCAATCTTCTCGGAGCCGCAGCCGAAGCGACCTACATCGTCAACGGCACCTGGTCCAAAAAGGCGGCTGCCGAAGCGCAGAAGTTCTGTCACGTCAACGTGATCACGCCCGCCGCACATGCCAGTCTCCCCGACAAGGACGACATCCACGTTCCCAACGATGCGGCCTATCTTTACTACTGCATGAACGAAACCGTCGACGGGCTCGAATTCAACTACGTGCCGCCCGCGCCCTCGTGCGTGCCGCTTGTGGCCGACATCAGCTCGAACTTCCTGTCGCGTTCGGTGGACTTCTCGCGCCACGCGCTCGTCTTTGCCGGCGCCCAGAAAAATTTCGGCCCTGCGGGCCTGACGGTCGTTATTTTGCGCAAGGATCTTCTCGGTCTGGCCGACGAAGCCTGCCCGACCATGCTCAACTACGAAGTGCACGTGCAGGGCAAGAGCATGTACAACACGCCGCCCACGTTCCCGATCTGGGTGGCCAATCTCGTGTGCAAGTGGATTAAGGCCGAGGGCGGCGTTGAAGAAATGGATCGTCGCGCCCGCGAGCGTTCGCGCCTCGTCTATGAAGCGATCGATCGCAGCGAGGGTTTTTACACGAGCGCTATTGCCCCCGCGCACCGCAGCCGCATGAATGTGGTCTTTCATTTGGCCGAAGAGGCCCTGACGGACCTCTTTATCCGCGAGGCCGAAAAGGTGAATCTCTTTAATCTCAAGGGACACCGCTCCGTGGGCGGTCTGCGCGCGTCGCTCTACAACGCCATGCCCGTCGAGGGCGCTCGCGATTTGCGCAACTTCATGTTCGAGTTTGTCCGTCGCCACGGCTAGTTTTCCACGCGTTCATGTCTGAGGGAGAAAAAAGAGATGCAGACAAACTCCACGCCCGCCTGCGGTGAAGACACCGAGCGCATCGAAGAGCTGCGCCGCCGCATCGACGAGGTCGATCGCGCCATCGTGACGCACCTTGTCGAGCGCGCGCGTCTTGCGCACGCCGTCGGTGTTGCCAAGGGGGGTACCGCCGTCTATCGCCCCGAGCGCGAGCGCGCCGTCATCCATAAGGCCGTGGAAACGGCCCGCACACTCGGGAGCCTCGTGCCCGAAGCGTCGGTGGCCGCGCTCTATCAGGAAATCATCGCTGCCTGCCGTGCGGTTGAGGGTAAGCCCCGCGTGGCCTATCTCGGCCCTTGCGGTACCTTTACCGAGATGGCCGTTCTCAAGCAGTTCGGTCACGCCTGCGATCTTGTGCCGTGCGAGTCGATCGACGCGGTATTTCACGCGCTCGAATCCGAAAAGGTCAACTTTGCCGTGGTCCCCGTGGAAAACAGTACACAGGGCTCGGTGACGCGCACGCTTGATCTGCTTTTTGGGACCAACCGCTCGATCATCGCCGAGGTCTATGTTCCCGTGGCGCACAACCTGATGAACCGCAGCGGGCGGCTCGAAGACATCGAATGCGTGATGGCGCACCCCCAGGCGCTTGCTCAGTGCCGCGGTTGGCTTGCCGCACACCTGCCGTCGGTGCGCATTGAAAGCCGTGCGTCCAACGCTGAAGCGGCCGTGCAGGCAAGCCGCGATCCCAAGGTTGCGGCGATTGCCGCAAGCCGGGCTGCCGAACTGTACGAACTCACCGTCGTTGCGGCTGCGGTGCAGGACGAGCCGAGCAACCGTACGCGTTTTGTCGTGCTTGGTGCCAAAAACGCCGGTCGGGTCGAGGGTGTTGCCAGCAAGACGAGCGTCGTTTTTTCCGTCAACAATACTGCCGGGAGCCTTTTTAAGGCACTCGAGCCCTTTTCGGTGCACGGCGTCTCGATGACCAAGCTCGAAAGCCGCCCCTCGCGTCACGGTGCCTGGGACTACAACTTTTATGTCGACCTTGAGGGGCACGAGCTCGATGACAATGTCGCCCGCGCGCTTTCGGACCTCTCCGGTATGGCAACCTATCTGAAGGTTCTCGGTTCCTACCCGATGGCCGTCGACCAATAAGCGCGTCCCTCGCGCGCACGTCAACAACGAAAAAAGACAATCATGACTGAAGTTACACAGCAAGGCTTTGAGGCCAAGAACTACATCCGGGCCATCTCGCCCTACGTGGCGGGCAAGCCCATTGAGGAAACGGCCCGCGAGTACGGGCTCAAGGTTTCCGATATCGTCAAGCTTGCCAGCAATGAAAATCCGCTCGGCATGCCTGAGTCGGCCAAAAAGGCCGTCGCCGAGGCCGTGACGGGACTGACGCGCTACCCGGACGGCAACGCCCGCGATTTCCGAGATGCTGTCGCCCGCTACCTTAATGTGCCCGAATCCTGGGTGATCGCCGGCAACGGCTCGGACGAGATTCTCGGACTTGTCGCCCGTCTCGTGCTCGAGCCCGGCACCAAGTGCGTGTATTCACAGTACTCATTCTCGGTCTATGAGCTGAGCGCGCAGGAAAACGGCGCCGAGTGCGTCCAGGTGCCCGCCCGTGATTTTGCCGTCGACCTCGAGGCGATGCTTGAGGCGATCGACGAGAAAACGCGTCTTTGCTTTGTGACCAATCCCAACAATCCCACCGGGCTTGCGCTTTCGCCCGAGGCACTTGAATCCTTCCTTGAGCGCGTGCCCGCGCACTGCGTGGTGGTGCTCGACGAGGCCTACTGCCACTACCTGCCCGAAAACCTGCGCGCCGACTCCGTTGCCTGGGTGCGGCGCTTTCCCAATCTGATGGTGACGCGCACCTTCTCGAAGGCCTACGGTCTGGCAGGGCTGCGCGCCGGTTTCGGCGTGGCGCAGGCCCCGCTCATCGAGATGATGAACCGTATTCGTCCGCCCTTTAACATGAACAGCCTTGCGCAGGCCGCCGCCTGTGCGGCGATCGACGATGAGGCGTTTTTGAAGACCGTGTACGAAGCCAATCGCGCCGGGCTGGCAACGTTCGAAGCGCTCTTTACCCGTCTGGGGCTCACTTTTATTCCGAGTACGGCCAACTTCATGCTCGTGCGCGTCGGCGACAAGGCCGCACGCATCAATACCGAGCTTTTAAAGCGCGGCGTTATCGTGCGCCCGGTGACGAGTTACGGCCTGCCCGAATGGCTGCGCATCTCGGTCGGCAGCAGCGCGGAAAACGCGCGTTTTGCCGAGGCTTTTGAAGAGGCTCTCAAGGCCGTTGCCTGAGCCTCGGACACGCGTTTAAACACACAAGGATTAAGCACATCATGCAGTTGGCTTTAATCGGAGTGGGCCTAATCGGCGGTTCGGCCGCTCTCGCCATGAAGCAAAAGGGGATCTTTACCGCCGTGCGCGGGTTCGATCTGTCGGCCGAGAGTCTGCAAAAGGCCCTGTCCATGGGCGTGATCGACGTTGCCTGCGGCAGCATTGAAGAGGCCGTCAGAGGTGCCGATGCGGTCCTCGTTGCCGTGCCCGTTCTCGCGATGAAGGCGTGCTTTGAAGCGCTTGCGCCCGCCTTGTCCGAGCACGCCTACATCACCGACGTCGGTTCCACCCGGTGCGGGGTCATCGCCGCCGCCCGAGCCGCACTCGGGGAAAAATTCGCAAACTACGCTCCCGTGCACCCCATCGCAGGCGGCGAAATGCCGGGCGTTGAATTTGCCCGCGAGGATCTTTTTGAAGACGCACGTGCCATCAGTACGCCCGCTCAGGGAATGTCGGATGCGGCCGTCGGGTTTTGGGAAAAGGTCTGGGAGAAGGTCGGTAGCATCGTCGTGCGCCTCACGCCCGAAGATCATGACCTCACTTTTGCTCAGGTGAGTCACCTGCCGCATCTGCTGAGTTATGTGATGGTCAAGTCCATTCTTCGCGAAGAAGACTACGATCGACGTCTTTCCTTTGCCGGGGCGGGCTTTCGCGACTTTACTCGAATTGCCGCCTCGAGCCCGCGGATGTGGACGGACATCTGCATGGCCAACCGTGAGGCCGTGCTCGATGCCCTGACGGCTTTCGAATCGGATCTGGCAAGCGCTCATGAACTGGTGCAGCGAGGCAACGCCAAGGAGCTCTATGCTCTTTTTGAACGTGCCAGCCAGGCCCGCCGCCACCTGTTTGAACACCGCAATCGCGGTAAATAATCGCGCAAGGAGCCCCATCGTGACGACACACGACTGCAACAGAGCCTGCGTTCGACGCGTGGACCCGATCGGCGAGGCCGCCGGTGTCGTGCGGCTCCCGGGCAGCAAATCGATCAGCAACCGTGCGCTGCTTCTGGCCGCTTTGGCGCGAGGCACGACCCGTCTTACGGGCCTTTTGAAGGCCGACGACACGGACCGCATGATCGAGTCGCTTGAGGCTCTGGGAGTGCACATCGAGCGTGAAGATGATGAAACCGTGAGCGTAGAGGGCTGCGCGGGCGTCATTCCCAACAAAGAGGCCGATCTATTTATCGGCAACGCGGGCACCGCCGCCCGAACGCTGACAGCCGTGCTTGCATTTGCGGGCGGACACTACCGTCTCGACGGCATTGCCCGCATGCGCGAGCGCCCGATCGGAGATCTGGTACAGGCACTGCGACAATTGGGGTGCAGCGTCACCTGTGAAATCAACGAAGGGTTTGTGCCGCTTCGCTTTGCCCCCGCCCGTGTGACGGCCGACTCGGTCAATATCCGCGGCAACGTGTCGAGCCAGTACCTGACGGCGCTTCTCATGGCCGCTCCCATGGTGGCCGGTCCCGAGGGGCTGGCGGTGCGCATTGTGGGCGAACTCATTAGCCGCCCTTACGTGCGCATGACCGTGGAAATGATGCGCCGGTTCGGTGCCCGCGTCGAGGAGCGCGACAACGCCTTCGTCGTTTATCCGGGCGTGTATGAAGCGCAGGGCGACTACGCGGTCGAAGCCGATGCCTCGGGCGCGAGCTACTTTCTGGCGCTCGGTGCACTGACCGGGGGCCCCGTGACCGTCACGGGGGTCGGTCGCGATTCCCTTCAGGGCGACGTCGCTTTTGCCGATGCGCTCGAAACGATGGGGGCGGACGTTGTCTGGACAGATCGCTCCATCACCGTCTCGCGCCCGGCCGAGAGGGCGCTTTCGGGCATCACGCTTGACTGCACCGCCATTCCCGATGCGGCCATGACGTTTGTGCCCATGGCGCTTGTCACGCAAACGCCCGTGCATCTGACGGGAATTGCTTCCTGGCGCGTCAAGGAAACCGATCGCCTGGCCGCTCTGGCATGCGAAATGCGCAAGTTCGGTGCCGTCGTCGAAGAGGGCGAGGACTGGATCGACGTACGCCGCCCCGAAGGCGCCGCACGCAGCGCCACGGTGGCGACCTACGACGACCACCGCATGGCGATGAGTCTGTCGCTTGCCGCCTGCGCGGGTGTGACGGTGGACGTGCTCGATCCGGGTTGCACCGCCAAGACGTTCCCGACCTATTTTGAACTTCTCGACCGACTCGTGCGCCGCGCCTAAATTGCAGCGCCTGTTCTTTGTGAGCCTTTGACTATGACGCAGACCATTGACGTAATCGCCATCGACGGACCGACTGCCAGCGGCAAGGGAACCATTGCCCAGCGCGTGGCCCGGGCCCTCGGTTTTCATTATCTCGACACCGGGGCTCTGTATCGCCTCACGGCGCTCACGTGCCTGAAGGCGGGGATTGCGCTCGATGATGAAGCGGCTTGCGCCTGTGCCGCAGGCGCGATGGAGCCTGTGTTCGACATGGGGCGGATCCTTTTGGCGGGCGAGGACGTCACCGACGCCATTCGCGCCGAAGAGGTTGGAGTGGCCGCCAGCCGCGTGGCGGCACTGCCTGCGGTGCGCGCCGCGCTGACGGCGCTGCAGAAGGCTTCGCGCCGCGCGCCGGGCTTGGTGGCAGACGGCCGCGACATGGCCTCGGTGATCTTCCCGGATGCCAAATTAAAGGTCTTTTTGACGGCTTCCGCCGAGGCTCGCGCAAACAGGCGTTTTAAGCAGTTGATCGACAAAGGATTTTCTGCTAATCTTGCCGACCTTACCCGAGATCTGCTCGAACGCGATCGGCGAGATCGTGAGCGCACAGTCAGTCCCTGCGTGCCTGCACCGGGGGCGCTTGTGCTCGACAGCTCCGAACTGACCGTTGAGGAAACGGTGGATCGGGTGCTTGCCTGGTGGCACGCCTCAGAGCACTGATTTCGGAAAGATTTTTTACTGCCGTCTCGGGTTGCGGGGCCGGACGGCATACAAACAAAACACCACCCAAACAATGACGCAAAGAGGTGTCATGCACCTCCTTGACCCCGCCGGGTGTGCTTTTTTAACCTCACTTAACTACATGTCCAACATTACCAATACCGAATCGTTCGCCCAGCTGTTCGAGGAAAGCCTCGCCAAGCAGGAAATGCGCCAGGGTGAAGTCATCACCGCCGAAGTCGTTCGCGTCGACTACAACTTTGTGGTCGTCAACGCCGGCCTGAAGTCTGAAGCCTATGTGCCCATCGAAGAGTTCAAGGACGATCGCGGCGAAGTGTCCGTGCAGCCCGGCGACTTTGTGTCCGTGGCGATCGAATCGGTTGAAAACGGCTACGGCGACACCATCCTGTCGCGCGACAAGGCCAAGCGTCTTGCTGCCTGGATGAACCTCGAACAGGCTCTGGAATCCGGCGAACTCGTCACCGGCACCATCACCGGCAAGGTCAAGGGCGGCCTGACCGTCATGACCAACGGCATCCGTGCCTTCCTGCCCGGCTCGCTCGTTGATACCCGCCCCGTCAAGGATACGACTCCCTACGAAGGCAAGACTCTTGAATTCAAGGTGATCAAGCTCGATCGCAAGCGCAACAACGTCGTCGTTTCCCGCCGTGCCGTCGTCGAAGCCAGCATGGGCGAAGAACGCGCCAAGCTGCTCGAAAGCCTCACCGAAGGCGCCGTGGTCAAGGGCATCGTCAAGAACATCACCGACTACGGTGCGTTCGTCGACCTGGGCGGCATCGACGGTCTGCTGCACATCACCGACCTCGCCTGGCGCCGCGTTCGCCACCCGAGCGAAGTCGTCACCGTCGGTCAGGAAATCGAAGCCAAGGTTCTCAAGTTCGATCAGGACAAGAACCGCGTTTCGCTCGGCCTCAAGCAGCTCGGTGAAGATCCGTGGGTCGGCATCTCCCGCCGCTACCCGCAGAACACCCGTCTGCACGGCAAGGTGACCAACATCACCGACTACGGTGCTTTCGTGGAAATCGAAACCGGCATCGAAGGCCTGGTGCACGTTTCCGAAATGGATTGGACCAACAAGAACGTCGATCCCAAGAAGATCGTTCAGCTCGGTGACGAAGTTGAAGTCATGGTGCTCGACATCGACGAAGAACGCCGTCGCATCAGCCTCGGCATGAAGCAGTGCAAGGCCAACCCCTGGGAAGAGTTCAACATGAACTTCAAGAAGGGCGACAAGGTGAGCGGTCAGATCAAGTCGATCACCGACTTCGGCGTGTTCATCGGCCTGCCCGGCGGCATCGACGGTCTGGTGCACCTCTCGGATCTCTCCTGGAACGAACAGGGCGAAGAAGCCGTGCGCAAGTACAAGAAGGGTGACGAAGTCGAAGCCGTGGTTCTGGCCATCGACACCGATCGTGAACGCATCAGCCTGGGCATCAAGCAGCTCGGCGGCGATCCCTTCTCGAGCTTTACCGGCCGTCACGAAAAGGGTTCCGTGGTGACGGGGACCGTCAAGTCCGTGGACGCCAAGGGTGCCGTGATCGATCTCGGTGACGAGACCGAAGGTTACCTGCGCGCTTCCGAAATCAGCGCCCAGCGCGTTGAAGACGCCACGACGCAGCTGTCTGTCGGCGACAAGGTCGAAGCTCTGATCATCAGCGTGGATCGCAAGAATCGCGCCATCCAGCTCTCGATCAAGGCCAAGGATGCTGCCGAAGCTCGTGAAGCTCTCGACCGCGTCAACAGCGAAGCTTCGAGCGGCACGACCAACCTTGGCGCTCTGCTCAAGGCCAAGCTCGAACAGAAGTAATCGGAGCCCTCATGCGAGCCCTGACCAAATCTGAATTGATCACGCGTATCTTCGAACGTCACCCGAGCCTCACGAGTCGTGATGCCGACATGGCGGTCAACGAAGTGCTGCGTGCCATGGTCAGTGCCCTGAGCCACGGGGTTCGCGTCGAAGTTCGCGGGTTCGGCAGCTTCTCTCTGAAGTACCGTGCCGCCCGCGAAGGACGCAATCCCCGTACCGGTGCTCCGGTCAGCGTGCCTGCCAAGTTTGTTCCGCACTTCCGTGCGGGTAAGGAAATCCGCGAGCAGCTCAACGTCAAGTAATGTGGGGCCGCGCGTCGGAAGACCCAACAAGGTTGATCCGCGCTGATCGTCGTGCCCCATGCTCCGGGTGCGAACCAAGCCATCTCCGGTGTGAAGTGCTTCTTCATGCCGGAGATTTTTTATGGGCTCCGATGGGACCAAAAAATCGCGTGCCGTTGCCCAACCGGCCCCGCAGTGTCGGCTACAATCCAAAAAACAGCCTCGAGTCCGAATCTCTGTTCGCACTCGGCAACAGGGGTGTTTGCGTGCTCTTTGAACGCCCCGATTTTGGTAACAGTCAAAAGCATTCGTTGGAAGGATTGATGACGATGCGCAAAACGATTTTGGCGGCGGCTTCTATGTGCGCCGTCTGCGGCGCCTGGGCCGCCGAACTCGGTTCCCTTACGGTGTATTCGACAACGGGTGAGCCCTTCCGGGCCCAGCTTCTCGTCAAGGATGTTGATACGGCCAACAAACCTCAGGTGCGTCTGTCGCCTGCCTCAACCTATCAGATGGTCGGCAAGGAAGTCGTTGTCAGCCCCTCCAAACTCAAGCTCGCCGTTGTCAACCGCAATCCCTATACCGTCTCGATCACGGGCACCGATGCGGTGCAGACAAGTGCGTTTCCGCTCATTGTTGAGCTTGCAGACGGCGCCAAACGCTCGGCTAAGCTCTACAACATTCAGCTCAAACCTGCCGTAAAAACGGTCTCTGTCCGTGAGTCGGCCCCCGCGGTCAAAACCACTGCTCAGGAAACTTCCAAGGCCGCTGCGGTTGTGCCGAGCGCTCAGACGGGGGCCCGTGCTGCCGTGCCTGCCGCAGTGCCTTCGGTCGCTCCTGCCAAGAAGGAAAATGCGGCTGCGGCACCGACCGCGTCTGCCGCACCCCGTGTTGCCGAGTCTGCTCCCAAGGCTACCGTCGCGCGTACTGTGCAGAGTCCCAAGCCTGCGGCCGCTCCCACTGTCAAGGCCGACGCCGTGTCGTTTTCCGATACCGTCCGCGTGCAGTCGGGTGTAACCACCTGGTCGACCGTCAAGCCTTACCGTGCGCTTTATCCGCACGCGAGCATGGATCAGATCATCGTCGCCTTCGTGCGTGACAATCCCAAGGCTTTTGCGGGCGGTCGCGTCAACAGCCCCAGAGCGGGCAGCACGCTGCGTGTTCCGAGCCTCAAGCGCGTTGAGAGCGTGGGCATTGACGAAGCCTATGCTCTGGTGCGCCTTGCTCCTAATACGGACGCCACCAAGCGGCCGAGCGCCAAGCTTCGTGAACGCGCGGCCAACGCGATCAAGACCTCAAGTCCTGCGCTCTACAGGGAACTCATCGCGCAGCGCAAGGCGCACCCCGCCGCCGCCCCCGTCAAGCATCCCAAGTCGGAAGCGGCAGCTCCTGCGCCCGCAGCACCCGTTGCTCCCGCCGCGCCGAACTCGGCTCAGCAGGCCGAGCCGCCCGCTTTAGTGCCGACTGCTGCCCCTGAGGCAGAAAAGGTTGCACCGGCTCGCGATCCGCTTGCCGACACGATTGCCGCGACGAGCTCCATTGAGAGCGCGCCCACCGCGCAGTCCAAGGCCGAAGAGCCTGCCAAGCCTGAACCCGCCGTGCAAAGCAAGGTTGAAGAACAGCCTGCAACTCAACAGGAAGGCGGATCGGGCGTCGGCTTCTGGCTTAGTCTGCTTGTGCTGATTGCGGGCGCCGCGGGCGGAGCAGGGTGGTTTGCATATCGCCGTCTGCAGCGCCGTCGTGAGGATGCGCAGGTTATGAAGACCGTGCGCTTTATGAAAGCCTCTGCCGCCACCGACGAGCAGATCGAAGGCGTCAACCGCATGATGGAAAATCGCCTTGAGGCCGACAAGGCCGCCGAGCGAGGGTTTGAGCCGCTTATCAACAAGACCCCGGAAGCTGCACCCGCAGCGCCCGAACCTGTTCGTGAGGAGAGCGTGTCTAAGGTCGAGGCGGCTCCCGAGCAGGCTGCTCAATCGGCCCCGGCCGAAGGCTTCGTGCTCGAGCCTCAGTCCGCTCCCGAGCGTCGTGAACCGACTCTGGCGGCCTTCCAGGCCGCGCAGGCTCCTGCCGAGCCGATCGCGCGTACTCCCCACAGCGGCTTTTCCGTGGCCAGTGCCTACGTCGACGCCGATCAGAAGCGCGCCGACGAGCAGGCTGCGCAGAGTGACAGTTCGCTCAACGTGGACAACAAGCTTGTGATGGCGCGCAACTACATCGGTCTGGGCGCCAAGGTGCAGGCTGCCCGCGTGCTGCGTGAAGTGCTTGCCGAAGGCAATGACGCGCAGCGTCAGCAGGCTCAGGAACTCTTTGCCCGTCTCGGCACTCCCGTCCCGGGTAACCAGAGCTGATGGCCGACAGTCTTTGCAGCGCGCCCCAAGAGCGGCACTACTGGGCGCTCGGGATTGAATACGCCGGGGGCAGCTACTGCGGTTGGCAGACGCAGCCCGATCAGCCGACCGTGCAGGACGCTCTTGAGCGTGCGCTCGGTAAGTTTGTAACGCGCCCCGTGGCCACGATTTGCGCCGGGCGCACCGATACGGGCGTGCACGGAACCGGTCAGGTGGTGAGTATCGCCGTCGAGTGTGTGCGCTCGGCTGCGAGTTGGGTGCGCGGTGTCAATACCTATCTGCCCGACGACATTGCCGTGCGTTGGGCCCGCGAGGTGGATGCCGACTTTTCTGCGCGTTTCTCCGCGACCGCCCGTACTTACGAGTACTGGATCTACAACCACGCGGTTCGTTCGCCCGTCTTTGATGCCGTCACGGGGTGGGTGTGGCGCCCGTGCGATGCAGACAAAATGCAGGCAGCTGCGCGACACCTTCTCGGCGAGCACGACTTTACGAGTTTTCGTGCGTCCGAATGTCAGGCCGCTTCGCCCGTGCGCACGATCGAGTCGCTCGTCGTACGGCGCCGGGGCGATCTTATCGGCATTGAAATCACCGCCAACGCTTTTTTGCAACACATGGTGCGCAATATCGTGGGCACGCTCGTATACGTGGGCGTGGGGCGCGAAAAGCCCGATTGGGTACGAGACGTGCTCCTCGCGCGAGAGCGTGCCGCCGCAGCCCCCACCTTCGATCCCCGGGGGCTTTACCTTGTGGGCGTGCGCTATCCCGAGCATTACGCTCTGCCTTCGCGCGGCAGTTCTCCGTTTCCGCTCTAACGTGTGTTTAACAATGAAAAAGGCTTCATCGCAGTCAATACGATGAAGCCCTTTTCGGATGCGGCGGCGGGCCTCGGAGAGAGCGCCCGCCGTCAGTCGGCAAGGTTAGGAGCCGAGCACCAGAATGCGCATCACAAAAAGCGAGGTGATGGCCACGATCGGGGGCAAAGCCATGATCTTGAGCATCATGGCGCCCGAGACGCCGACCACGCCCAGAAGACGACCCATGTACTGGATCTGCGAGCCCATCAGATAGATGGCGGGAATGACGATCGACAGCTGCGTGCCGTTGACGATGCCGCTGTCAAAGAGGCCTACGGCCACACCGACGCCGCCGCCCATGCTCATCCAGGCACCCAGAAGAATCGTGACGGCTTCACCGGGCAGACCGAAGATGCCCATCACGGGAGCAAAGACCATGCCGATCGCCTTCATGGCGCCCGAAATGGTCAGCACGCGGATCAGCACGAAGGCCATCAGCACGTTGGGAATGGTCGAATGCGTGGCGATGTTCCAGCCTTGAATGGCACCCTTGACGAAGATATCGGTGACCATCTGCTTGGGAGTGTCGTGAGTAGTAGACATAACAGTAATTTCCGTAAATGACGTTCAATCAACTTCGCGTTGTGTTGGGGTCACCGTAATCAGGCGGCCTTGGCACGGCTGCGCTTGAGAATGAGGCGCATCAGATTGGCCGACAGGATCTTGCCGGCGAAGATGACGCCCAGACACAGGCCGAGGCTGGCGGGAACGGCGATCTTGCCGTCGGCTGCCACGAGCGTGAAGAGCACGGCGCCGGAACTGAAGAAGTTGGTGATGGGAGCGTCGGCAGCAAGCTGGAAGGCGCAGAAGATGTGAATTTCGTCGTCGGTGAGGACCTTTTCGTCCTTGAGCTGACGGGTCAGCGCCGCGCCGCCGTCGGTGGACTGCAGCGAGGCAATGAGCGCAAGACCGGCGCCGCCCGGGATGCCGAGGATGGGACGCAGCACGGGGGTGAGGATCTGGCGGGCGGCCTTGAGGGCGCCGTAGTGATCGAACACCGTGATCATGGCCAGTGCGAACATGACCGTCGGAATCAGCGTAAGGGCAAAGCAGAAGCCGTCGATGGCGCCCGAACCGCCCTTGCCGCGCAGGTTGGCAAACGTGGTGTGGATGCCGTCAGCATTCTGCGAGACGTTGGCCACGAGCTTGCCGAAGGCGCCGTTCAACGTGGTGAAGTCAAAAATCCCCCACCACTGGGTACTCGCGCACA
>CAMAHM010000030.1 GCA_945834535.1 uncultured Sutterella sp.
CATCCGATTCCTCCCCTGATTGAAATCAGGGGCTTCCTCGGATTTTTTCTGTGACAAATCGTGCTGCGGCCGTGCCGCAGCAGACCGGCTTGACCTTTTGCGGGGCGTTTTTTTAGGCGTTCCGCTTTTTTTTGCGTCTGACCGTGCCGAAGATTTGTAACAAAACGGCTTAACTCTCAAGAGGTAGCTCTAAGGGACACTACGGTAGATGCATCCCTTATAGAAAAACCCGAACTTGGTCCGTCTAGTGGTATACCAAAGATGGTTTTCGCGGACTTTTCCACAAATCTAAGAGGTCTGTCTTACCCCTAAGGATATATATCCGAAAGGATTGCGCGTTTACAATTCAATACAGATCAAACTTGGCGCAAGTTCTTTATACAGTTGCAACGAAATGTCACGATAATTGCGGTGTCCTAACCTACCTTGGGGATAGAAAATGGAACTTGGTATTAACTTTTGGCTGGAACTGCTGGTCCTGCTGGCCTGCTTGTTCTACGCAGCGCCTAAGGGCGGTATGACCCTCGGTCTGATGGGTGGTATCGGCCTTGTGATCTTTATCTTCGGCTTCGGCCTGAAGCCGGGCAAGCCCCCGGTCGCCGTGATTCTCACGATTATGGCCGTGGTCTGCGCAGGTGCCTCTCTGCAGGCTGCCGGCGGTCTTGACTGCCTGTTGCAGATTGCTGAAAAGCTGTTGCGCAAACATCCGCGCGCCGTCTGCTATCTGGCTCCCTACATCTGCTGGTTCCTGACGGTGCTCTGCGGTACCGGTCACGTCGTTTACACGATGCTGCCGATTATCTATGACGTTGCCATCAAGAACAACATCCGTCCGGAACGTCCGATGGCCGCTTCGACGATCGCCGCTCAGATGGGCGTGATCTGCTCGCCGGCTGCCGTGGCTTCCGTTTCGATGATCGCCCTGCTCGACGGCCAGATGGTCGGCGGCCGTCCCTTCGGCTTCGCCCAGCTGTTTGCCATCGTGATTCCGGCCGCCCTCGTCGGTCTGTTCATGGTCGGCACGTTCTCCGTGTTCCGCGGTAAGGACCTCGACAAGGACGAAAAGTTCCAGGCCCTGATCGCCGATCCGGAACAGCGCAAGTATGTCTACGGTGAAACCACCACCCTCGTGGGCGTCAAGTTCACGGGCAAGCAGTGGGCCTCGCTGTGGATCTTCCTGGCGACCGTGGCTGTCGTGGCTCTCATGGGTTCGATGCCCGAACTCCGTCCGATGGTCGGCAAGAAGCGTCTGTCGATGACCCTCGTCATCCAGATGTTCATGCTCCTTGCCGGTATCCTCATGGTCATGTTCTGTGATGCCAAGAAGATCAACCGCACCAACGTGTTTAACGCCGGTATGGTTGCCATCGTCTCGGTGTACGGCGTGGCTTGGATGTCCGACACGATGTTCTCGAACCACATTGGCCAGCTGAAGGCCGGTCTGACCGAATGGATTAAGGCCGCTCCCTGGACCTTCGGTATCGTTCTGCTGCTCGTCTCGAAGCTCGTGAACTCGCAGGCTGCCGCCGTCGCGACCGTGGTGCCCGTGGCTATCGCCATCGGTACGCCCCCCGGAGTGATCGTGGCCATGGCTTCTGCTGCCTACGGCTACTACATCCTGCCGACCTACCCGTCCGACCTTGCTGCTCTGACGTTCGACCGCTCCGGCACGACGCACATCGGTAAGTTCGTGATCAACCACTCGTTCATCGCCCCGGGTCTTATCGGTGTTCTCACCGCCGTGGCTGTGGGCTGGGTGCTCGGTATGTGCTACGGCTACATCTAATAAGCTGTACGAAAACAACAATCAAAAATACATTTTTCGATAGGTTTTAGGACCCACCGCGTTTACTCGGGAAAGCCTCCAAGGTTGGCTTTCCCGAGGCGGTGCAGAACCGCTCAGAGCTTGGCTCTCGAGCGGTTTTTTTCATGCCCGAACGTTTGACCGGCATCGATGTTTCGGGCGATCTCAGATCCCAAAGCGCGCCGACATTTGCGCAAACAGGGGCTGATTCAGTCGCATTTACCCTAGGAGTCTCTCAAGGACACCCTGAACCATTTATCATCAGTTCGACGTGTGTCTTTTTTGGATGACTCAGGAGCACTTTCTCATGTTTTATTCGGGCCTCATCGTGACCTGCGAAACGTCACACTGGGACGAAGTCTGCGCTGCTGTCGGCGCGCTCGAGCAGGTGGAAGTGCACCAGACCGATGCGTCGGTCGGAAAGATCATCGTTGTTCTTGAAGCGCAAACCGTGGGCGAAGAAGCCGACATTTTCGAGCGCATCCGCAAGATGCCTCACGTGGTCGACGTCAGTCTCGTGGTGCACCGCCAGGAGGAGGACGAAGTGATCGAGCCGGCGGCGGGATCGGCATAAATCCGAAAAAGACTACGATTGTGAAATTTGACAAATGAGCTTCGTCGACCGTCTGTTTTGGGCTTGCGGACGGCCGACGGAGTTCGAAGTTTGACCCAGGCCGAAGTGTTTCGATGCACTGCGCGTCGGCGTGCGGAACAAGTGGAGTTGTTCTGCGCGCCGTGCGGCAGACAACACAACCGATTTGCTTGAAGCTTCTTCGGCCGACACAGGAGAGTAAATATGACTAAAAAAGTCATTCCGATTTCTCGCCGCGAACTTCTCAAGACCGGTATTGCCGCCACCACGGCCATGACCGCCGGTCTTCCCGTTTCGCAAGCAATGGCCCAAGCCGCCCAGAGCGCCGATGCCGGCGTTACCTGGTACAAAGGCGTCTGCCGCTTCTGCGGTACCGGCTGCGGTCTGCAGGTCGGTGTCATGAACGGCCGCATCGTCGCCACCAAGGGCGACCCCGATGCTCCCGTCAACCGCGGCCTGAACTGCATTAAGGGTTACTTCAACGCCAAGATCCTGTACGGTCAGGACCGTCTCACGCAGCCTCTGATGCGTAAGAAGAACGGCAAGTTCGACAAGAACGGCAAGTTCGAACCCGTCTCCTGGAAGGAAGCGCTCGACGAAATGGAACGCCAGTTCCGCCGCGTCTACGAAGCCAAGGGCCCCGAAGGCATTTCCATCCTCGGCTCGGGCCAGTACACCATTCCCGAAGCCTACTGTGCTTCCAAGATGATCAAGGCGGGCTTCCGCTCCAACAACATTGACCCCAACGCACGTCTTTGCATGGCCTCGGCCGTGGTGGGCTTTTATCAGACCTTCGGCGTGGACGAACCGAGCAATGTCTACGACGATATCGAAAAGTGCAACACGATGGTGCTCTGGGGCAACAACATGGCCGAAGCGCATCCCGTGCTTTGGAGCCGCGTGACCGACCGCAAGCTCACGCACAAGCCGACCAAGATCATCAACCTCACCACGCACACCAATCTTTCGTCGGGCATGGCGGACATGGAGATCATCTTCAAGCCCAACACCGACCTGGCGATCGCCAACTATCTGGCGCGTGAAATCGTCCGCCGCAAGGCCTACAACAAGACCTTCGTCGATCAGCACTGCGTGTTCACGACGGGGGCCGTGGACATCGGTTACGGCATGCGTCCGACGAGCAAGTTCGCCTTCGAAGCCGAAAAGGACACTCAGGCCAAGCAGCTCAAGATCGTGCTCTCCGAGGCCGAAGCCATCGGCCAGCGCCGCAAGGCCGGCATGGAAGTCGAACAAAAACAGGCCAAGGGCGCAGGCGCGCACTGGCACATCTCGTTCGAGGAATACTGCCGCGGTTTGGAACCCTACACGCTTGACTTCGTCGCCAACCTCGCCAAGGGCGATCCCGACGAGTCGCTGGCAAGCTTCAAGAAAAAGCTCGTTGCCCTTGCCGACATCTTCTGCAGCCAGAAGAGCGACATTCTTTCCTTCTGGTGCATGGGCGCCAACCAGCACGTGCGCGGCGTGTGGATCAACGAACAAATCTACGCTCTGCACCTTCTGACCGGCAAGCAGGCGCGTCCCGGCAACGGTGCGTTCTCTCTGACCGGCCAGCCCTCGGCCTGCGGCTCTGCCCGTGAAGTCGGTGCCTTCTCGCATCGTCTGCCTTCGGACATGCTCGTCGGCAACCCGGCGCACCACAAGAAGACCGAAAAGCTTTGGAACCTGCCCGAAGGTACCCTCAACCCGGTGCTCGGCAAGCCCATCATGGGTCTGCTGCGCGGCCTCGAAGACGGTTCCGTGAACTTCATGTGGACGCAGGTGGTCAACATCTTCCAGTCGGCCCCGAACTCCAACCACTGGCTGCGCGCCGCGCGCAAGCCCGAAAACTTCATCGTTGTTGCCGACGTCTATCCGACGCTCTCGGCCAAGGTCGCCGACCTTATCCTGCCCGCGGCCATGATCTTTGAAAAGTGGGGCCTGTACGGCAACGCCGAACGCCGCACGCAGGGCTGGCAGCAGATGGTGACGCCGCCGGGTGAAGCCCGCAGCGACATCGCGATGATGATGGAATTCACCAAGCGCTTCAAGATCAAGGAATGCTGGGGTGAAAAGAAGCTGAGCAACGGCAAGGTCCTGCCCGACGTGATCGAAAAGGCCAAGGCCATGGGCTACAGCCCCGACGACACGCTCTTTGACGTTCTCTTCGGCCGCATCAAGGAAGCCAAGGCCTGCAAGTGGCCCGACGCCAAATACCCGGGTGCTGAGAACAGTACCGCCAAGGCTCTGGGTGTCGACTTCTTCCCGGAAAAGACGCTCTTTACCGAATACCGTCAGTTCACGCTCGGCGACGGTCACGATCTCGCGGACTTCGACACTTACCTTGCCAAGGACTGCCGCGGCCTGACGTGGCCCGTGGTCAACGGCAAGCCGACGACCTATCGCTTCAATGCCGAGTACGACCCCTACGTCAAGAACGGCGACTTCGAGTTCTACGGCAAGCTGATGAAGGCGATCCCGCAGGGCAACCTCGACGGCGTCACCGACAAGACGCCCAAGCCGCTGCCCGGCCGCGCCAAGATCTTCTTCCGTCCGTTCGCCGAACCGGTCGAAAAACCCGATGCCAACTACGACCTGATGCTCTGCACGGGCCGCATCCTTGAGCACTGGCACACCGGCTCGATGACGCGTCGCGTGCCCGAGCTGCACCGTGCCGCTCCCTCGGCCGTGCTCTACATGCACCCGGCCGATGCGGAAAAGCGCGGTCTCAAGCGCAACGACGTCGCCCGCATCACGAGCCGCCGCGGTTCGATCAAGGCGCTCGTCGAAACGCAGGGCCGTATGGTGATGCCCAAGGGCACCGTGTGGATGGCCTTCTTTGACGAATCCGTGCAGTGCAACAAGCTCTGCATCGACGCCACCGACCCGATCTCGGCCGAACCCGACTTCAAGAAGTCGGCTGTGCGCGTCGAGCGAGCCTAAGAAGGATGGGCTCTGCATGCTTTGAATAAGGCATGCAGCAGGCCTTCGAGTCCTCCTCCCCTGCTGTCGTCTGTCGGACGCAGGGGAGAGGATGTCTCAGAATGCCTGTCCGCCCGCCATTGATCACCGTCCCGCTTGCGGCGGGTGCGCTGTGTTGATCGCAACATCACCGCACACCTGCCGTCGGGCATGACATTTATGCTTGCACGATGACCATCAAAGCCAATCGACGAGAAGTTCTGGGGCTTGCCGCCTCGGGCATCGGGCTTGCCGCCGCCGGCACGTCGCTTCTGACGAGCTGGGTCAACGACGCCAAGGCCAAGGGTTTTGCACCCAAGCCGCCGGGCACGCACCCGCGCTTTGCAGAGCTCTGCATGAAATGCGGCCTGTGCGTCAGGGCCTGTCCCTACGGCACGCTCAAGCTCGCCCGTCTCGGGGATCCCGCACCTTACGGCACGCCCTTCTTCGAGCCGCGCAACACGGCCTGCTACATGTGCGCCGACATCCCCTGCGTGCGGGTGTGCCCCTCGGGCGCGCTCGACAAGGACATGCAGGACATCAACGAAGCGCAGATGGGCGTGGCAGCCATCGACCCGAGCGCCTGCCTGTCCTGGCAGGGGTTGCGGTGCGAGGTGTGCTACCGCATCTGCCCGCTCAAGGACAAGGCGCTCAGCCTTGCCCCGCATCCGCGCAACCTTTCCAAGCACGCCGTCTTCGTGCCGACGATCCATCCGGATCGCTGCACGGGGTGCGGACTGTGCACCTGGAGCTGTCCGACGCAGGTCGCCTCGATCAACATCATCGATCGAAAGACCTTCCTCGGACAGATCGGCGAACACTATCGTCTGGGTTGGATGAGCGAACAGCCGCACCACCCTGACGCAGCCAAGCGTCTTAAGGAAGTTCCTGCCCCCGATGCGCCCAAGGCGCCCGGCGGACTGGATTTTCTCAACAACATGGATGATCCCACGCTATGAGTACGAAAAACGCTTCTTGTACCGCGGGTTCAGACTGCACCCGCTGCCCCGACACCCGCATGCGCCGCTGGACGCTTGCGCTCGTGCGTCGCGTGCTGCAGCTGAGCGTGCTGGCGCTTTTTATCGGCACCGCACGGCTCGGTTGGAAGATCGCCGGTGAGCCCCTTTTGTCAGGCGACTTTTCGGCGAGTCTGCTGGCGGGCACCGTCCCCTTTGCCGATCCCTTTGCGGTGCTGCAAAAGCTTGCCGCGGGACACCCGGCTGAGTCGACCATGCTTGTGGGCGCGCTCATCATCCTCGTTGTCTACGCCCTTTTGGGCGGTCGCGTGTTCTGCGGATGGATGTGTCCGATGAACATGGTGACGGACGCCGCTGCCGCCGCCCGCAGTGCGACGGGCCTTAGGGCCGACATGCTGCGACTCGATCGCCGTGCACGCTACGTGCTGGCGCTCGTGAGCCTCATTGCCTCGGTCATCACCGGTGCCGCCGCCTTTGAATGGGTGAGCCCTCAGGCCTTCCTGTGGCGCGAAGCCGTCTGGGGCGTCGGACTCGGAGGCATTGCCGCTGTTCTGGGTGTCTTTGCCTTTGATCTGGCGGTGCTGCAGCGCGGTTGGTGCGGTCACCTGTGTCCTCTGGGCGCCTTTTGGTCGCTCGTAGGCAACGTTGGCCTTGTGAAACCCATTTTCCGAAACGATCGGTGCACGCGTTGCGGCGATTGCCTCAAGGTGTGTCCCGAACCCCAGGTACTCAACTTCAAACGTGCCGGCCAAAGGGGCATGATTGCCTCGGGCGAGTGCACGAACTGCGGACGCTGTGCTGCCGTCTGTCCGGAAAACGCCATTTTCTTTGCCCCCCGTTTTCAGGCAAAGAAAGCGTCCGACAACGACACGCAGGTAAACCGCTGACCCCACACTGCCACCTTTTGCAGGAGTTTTTTATGAAAAAGGTTTTTGTTTCCGCCTCGATCTGTCTGACCGCTGCGTTGGCCGTCGTCGGCTGCACGACCTCCACGCCCGTCGATATCGACAAGATGAGCCTTGAGCAGACGTCGCCCTTTGAAACGCCGACTCCCAAGGCCTTCAGCCTCAATGCCGGCCAGTACCGTGAAACCCAGTTCGGCGCTCCGGCCATGGTGCCGCACGCAGTGGACCGCTACACCATCAACAAGGGCACGAACGCCTGCATGATGTGCCACGGCAACACCGACCGCATCGGTGCGGCCAAGGTGAAAGGCATGCCCACCTCGATGCCCGCCACGCACTGGACCAAGGTTGACGGCAAACTCGTGATGCAGGCTTCGCGTCATGAATGCACGCTCTGCCACGCGCCGCAGGCCGACGTGACGCCGCTCGTGCCCACAACCAACTAAAATACCCCCGATCGGGCGGACGGCACTGCCGCCGCCCGTGCATTCGGCCCGCCTCACAAGCGGACACATCGGAAAACGTACCCTGAAGCGGGTTGCGGTTTTTGGTGCGCCCGTCGGGGTGGGTTTTTGTTTTCTTCCCGTTTTTTTGATTATGAAACAGCGTGTTGTCATCGGCATGTCGGGCGGCGTGGACAGTGCCGTCAGTGCCTGGCTCTTGAAAGAGGCCGGCTACGACGTCGTGGGCCTATTTATGAAAAATTGGGAAGATGACGACGACAGTGAATACTGCTCGAGCCGTCAGGACTTTCTCGATGCGGCAAGCGCGGCCGACGTGATCGGCATCGACCTTGAAGCCGTCAACTTTGCCAAGGAATACAAGGAGCGCGTGTTCTCGGATTTTCTGCGCGAGTATTCGGCGGGCCGCACGCCCAACCCGGACGTGCTGTGCAACGCCGAAATCAAGTTTGCGGCGTTTCTCGATCACGCCATGCGCATGGGGGCCGAAAAGATTGCGACCGGACACTATGCGCGCGTGCGTGAGACCGAGCGTGGCTTCGAGTTGCTGCGCGGACTCGACGCCGGCAAGGATCAGAGCTACTTCCTGCATCGCCTCACGCAGGCGCAGCTCTCCAAGGCCATGTTCCCGGTGGGAGAGCTGCAAAAGACGCGCGTGCGCGAGATTGCCCGTGAAATCGGGCTGCCCGTGGCCGCCAAAAAAGACTCCACCGGAATCTGCTTTATCGGCGAGCGCCCGTTCAGAGAGTTTCTCAACCGATACCTGCCCACGCAGCCCGGCCCCATTCGCAACGACAAGGGCGAAGTGATCGGCGAGCACGTGGGACTTGCCTTTTACACCCTTGGTCAGCGCAAGGGCATCGGCATCGGCGGCTCGCGCGAGGGCAACGGCGAACCCTGGTTCGTCGCCCGCAAGGATCTTGCGCACAACACGCTCTGGGTCGTACAGGGGCACGACCACCCGTGGCTGCTCACGCACACCTTAAACGCCGTGCACGTCAACTGGATCGCCGGAACGGCTCCCGACATTGCCGCGCCCGTCACCGTCAAAACGCGCTACCGCGCGCCTGACGGCGCCTGCACGATCGAGTCGCTCGACAGCCATGAAAGCACCATGCGTCTTGCCTTCCCCGAGCCGCAGTGGGCGGCAACGCCCGGCCAAAGCGCCGTGCTTTATCAGGGGGAAGTTTGTTTGGGCGGAGGCTTTATCGAAGCCGTCGACAACAGCGATCTGCCTGAAGTTGTCGAGCCTGCTGCTGCGCCCAAAAAGCGCCGTCGCCGCTCTGCCAATGTGCGCAGCTCCCGTTGATTTCGTTTTCCATTTGACCCCGGAGAATTTTTGTGTCCCTTTTTGATTCCGCACGTTTTCGCACCTCGGCCGCCTCGATCGCGCAGCTTCCGGGCGCCGGCATGCCCGAAATCGCCTTTGCCGGGCGCTCGAATGCCGGCAAGTCGACGACCATCAACTGTCTGACGCGCCAGGGGCGACTCGCGTTTGCTTCCAAAACGCCCGGCCGCACGCAGCTCATCAACTTTTTTGCCCTCTCGCAGAAAACGCTCGACGGCAAGGGACGCGAAGACGTGGGTTTTCTTGTCGACCTGCCCGGCTACGGTTACGCCAAGGCGGCCGAACAGACGCGCCGCGGCTGGAGTGACCTTATCGGCGGGTATCTGGCGCACCGACCGAGCCTGACGGGCATCGTCATTGTTATGGACGCCCGTCGCCCCTTCATGCCGGCCGACGAATGGCTAATCGAATTTTTCTCGACCCGAGCACACGTGCGCCAGCTCTGGCTCATCAATAAGAGCGACCAGATCAACCGCTCCGAACAGGCCAAAGTTCTTGCCGCCGCCCGCAGCCGCGCCGCCAAACTCGGGGACCACGTAACGGTGCAGCTCTTTTCGGGTCTCAAAAAGACGGGGGTTGAAGAGCTGCAGGAGACGCTGCTCACATGGATCGATCCCGAAGGACGACTTGTCGGCCGCTCGCCCGAAGCTTCTCCCGAGGCTTAATGCCAATCTCGCAAGATCGGCTTCAGGCGAACAAGATAGAATTTAAAAATTGACGCACGCCTCCCCACCGCGGGCCCGACGTGCCTGTTTCGACCATCTTTAGAGACAACAATATGCAAACGCTCGGTCAGTATCCCATGGTGCGCATGCGCCGCATGCGCCACGACGACTTCTCGCGCCGCCTGATGCGCGAAAACGTGCTCACGGTCAACGACCTCATTCTTCCGGTGTTCGTGATCGAAGGCACCGGCAAGCGTGAACCCATCCCCACCATGCCCGGCGTGGTGCGCTACACGATCGACGAGCTTCTCAAGCTCTGCGCCGAACTCGTTGAACTCGGCGTGCCGATGATCGCCCTCTTCCCGCACGTCGATGCGTCCCTCAAGACCGACGACGGCCGTGAAGCGGCCAATCCCGACGGTCTGATTCCGCGCTGCGTGCGCGCCGTCAAGGAAAAGTTCCCTCAGCTCGGCGTGATGTGCGACGTGGCGCTTGACCCCTACACCACCCACGGTCAGGACGGCCTCATTGATGAAACGGGCTACATCCTCAACGACGAAACCATCGAAATGCTCGTGCGTCAGGTCCGCGCTCAGGCGCAGGCCGGTGCCGACGTCGTGGCTCCCTCGGACATGATGGACGGCCGCATCGGCGTCATCCGCAAGATGCTCGAAGACGAAGGCTTCATCCACACCCGCATCATGGCCTACTCGGCCAAGTACGCGAGCGCCTTCTACGGTCCCTTCCGTGATGCCGTGGGCTCGAGCTCGAATCTGGGCAAGTCCACCAAGGCGGTCTACCAGCAGGATCCCGCCAACAGCAACGAAGCGCTCTGGGAAGTGGGGCTTGATCTGGCCGAAGGCGCCGACATGGTCATGGTCAAGCCCGGCCTGCCCTACCTTGACGTCGTGCGTCGCGTCAAGGACGAATTCAAGGCTCCGACCTTCGTCTACCATGTCTCGGGCGAATACTCGATGATTAAGTGCGCCGCTGCCGCCGGCTGCATCGATGAAAAGCGCATCACCATGGAAACGATGATTTCCTGCAAGCGCGCCGGTGCCGACGGCATCCTCACGTACTGCGCGCTCGACGTCGCCCGCTGGCTCAAGGAAGGCTACAACTACTAAGCGCACCTCCCGACTGTCATCGCAAAGCCCTGCAAGGAATCTTGTCCGAGCAGGGCTATTTCGTTTGGAACGAACCCGTTATTCGGGCATGGACCACTCGACCAAAGCATAAGGCTTTTCGGGGGCAGACACGAGCGACAGAACCCTCAGCACCCCTTGGGCATTGCGCACCGGGATAAGCGATTTGAGGCTCTCCCACAGGGGATCGACGGCAGAGCTCGGTTCAATGCCGAGCGAGTACAAAAGGCGCGTCAGCAGCATGGAAAACCGCGAAGGCTCTCTGCTGAAGTACAAAACGTCCGCGGCCGAAACGCCCGCCTTATCCGCAGCCCAGTCCACAGCATCCTGCAGTCCGCCCAAAGTATCGGCAAGACCGCAGGCAACAGCCTGCGCCCCTGTATAAACGCGCCCCTCGCCGAGAGAAGCGACTTTTTCGGGCGACAATTTGCGGCTCTTGTGCACCAGATTCGTAAAGTCGCGGTAGGTGCGAGCCACGGAAAGCTCAAGCATGCGCTCATATTCGGGTTTGAGCGCTCGGGTCGGATCTTCGGCGTCGGCCATCCAGGTCGTGGCAACACCCCCGGAGCCGATCGCAAGCTTTTGCATGGAACGCTCGAATGTGGGCACCATGCCGAAGACGCCGATAGAACCGGTCAGACTCATCGGGTCGGCGATGATGCGGTCGGCTGCGAGGGCCACCCAGTAGCCACCGCTGGCGGCCGTATCACCGAGGCTGGCGACCACGGGCTTACCCGCCTCCCGCACAAGCTCAAGCTCGCGGCGAATGAGTTCGCTTGCGACGGCGCTGCCCCCGGGACTGTTGATACGCATCACGACGGCGGCAACGGACGGATCCTTGGCAGCGGCTCTAATGCGGCCGATCACGCCTCGTTCACCCGCCATCCCCGGCCCGTCGGCACCGTCCTTGATTTCGCCCTCAAGCGTAATCACCGCCACGTGTTTGCCGCCCGAGCCGTGCGTCTGCACTGCATCAAGGTAGTCGAGATAATCGAGCAGTACGGGTTCGTCGTTTTTGGCGCTCCCCGCCTTGGATTCAAGAACGAGGCGGCGCATCTCATCTCTCGTCACGATGCCGTCGATGAGGTTTTCGGCATGCGCGAGGCGACTTGTGTCACCCTGCGCTTTTTCAAGGCGCTCGACATAGTGTTCGATGAGCTTGTCCACGGCTCCCGGCATCAGTCCGCGGGCCGACTCGATGTCGCCCCTCAACTGGCGCCATTCGTCTTCAATCCAGTAGCGGTCAGCCTTGAGCGCATCCTTGGAAGGGGCATTTAAGACCATCGATTCGGGGGCGCTCTTGTAGGTCCCCGCCTTAAAGACGTGCACCGTCACACCGAGCGCACGCAGCGCATCGCCCCAGTAAAGGCGCGAGCTGGCAAGGCCCTTGAGCGAGACCTGCCCCATCGGGTGCATGTACACGGCGCTTGCGTGGGCGGCCACAGCGTATTGCTTCTGACTGTAAGAAGTCGACCACACCGAGATACGCTTGCCGCTTGCCTTAAAGCGATCCATCGCTACGCCGATTTCACGCAGCGACGCCAGTCCCGCCGACTGCAGGTCCTCGACCCGCATCAAAACGGCACCGATGCGCTTGTCGTTTTGCGCAAGCCGTAGCGCGTCAATCACGTCCCGAAGTCGCGTCTCGGGATCGTTGCCGCGTGCAAGCGAGAGCACCGTGTCGCTCGATACGCCTCCTTCGTCGACGAGTTTGCCCGAGAGTTCAATCACAAGCACGCTCTGCTCGGGGACGGTGGGCGTGCGCTCCCAAAAGAGCGCCGCCAGGCCGCCGACGATGAGGCCGATCACAACGGCCGTGAGCGCCAGACGCAGTCCCTCAAGAAGACGTGCAATCCAATGAAGGATGGTTTTGATGCCTTTTAGCATGTAGTACCCGATTTCTTAATGCGGCTTATCCGCGCACGGACTTAAGTCTTGCGGGGGCGTGCCGAGCCATAGTGCGCGAGCGAACAAGCAACCGCCCCAGATCGGCCAGATCCTCGACAACGAAATCCGCCCAAGGGTGAGCCTTGATGCGGTGCGGCGGCTTTTTGCGGTAGCCCTCGCACCAGACGGTCTGCATTCCGAGTCGTTTGGCGCACTTGAGGTTGGCGGGGCTGTCTTCCACAAGCGCCGTGTGCTCGGGCCTCACCCCCATTCGGGCACAAATCTCCGAAAAAAGCAGCCCGTCGGGCTTGCAGCGCCATCGCCCGAGCCGATTCATGTCGTTGGCACTTACCACGTCGTCGAGCACGTTCTCGAGCCTGAGAAGTCGCACCACACGATCGGCGTAGCACGCCGGTCCGTTAGTGACAACGACACGTTTGCCGGGAAGCTGCGCCACGGCGCGCCTTAAACGGGCCCCGAGCACGCGCCCGTGAATAAAGGGCGCCAGATCAAAGCGGTGCGTCGCGTCGAAAAATTCCTGCGGCGCAATACCTTCGTAGCGCTCCAGTCCCAGATAGGTCGCTCCGAGATCGCGCCAGTACTTGTGCTGCACGCGGCCCGCTTCATCGAGCGGCAGATCGAGCCTGTCGGCAATGAAGTCTTCCATGCGGCGATGAATGGCCGCAAACATACCGGCCGAGGCTTCAAACAGCGTGTCGTCCATGTCAAGAAGCCACAAGCGCGCCGTACGCAGGCGGCCGCGGCTCTGCCCGTTGTCGGCGTGCTCCTTTGTCGGATAAACAGTGCCCTTTGTCTGCATTATTCGTCCGCCCGAATCATGGTCCCCACGCCCTGCTGCGTAAGGATTTCAAGCAGCAGACAGTGATCAACGCGCCCGTCGATGATGTGCACGCTGCGCACACCGTTTTTGGCGGCCGACAGGGCCGAAGCGAGCTTGGGCAGCATGCCGCCCGAAATGGTGCCGTCCTTAAAAAGGGCATCAATGCCCGAAGCCGTAAGACCGCTCAAAAGATTGCCGTCCTTATCAAGCACTCCGGGCGTGTTGGTGAGCATCACAAGTTTTTCGGCCTTGAGCGTTTCGGCCATTCTTCCTGCCACCACGTCGGCGTTGATGTTGTAGGCCAGACCGTCCTCGCCCATGCCGATCGGGCTGATGACGGGAATAAAGTGATCCTGCTCGAGCGCCTGCACAAGAGACGGATTGATGGATTCGATCACGCCCACCTGACCGACGTCGTGCCAGACGTTGGGGTCGTTGGCGTCCTGCACGCGCATGCGGCGCGCGCGGATCATGGCGCCGTCCTTGCCGTTGAGGCCCACCGCATGGCCGCCGTAGCTGTTGATCATCTGCACGAGGTCGCCCTGCACCTGACCGCACAGCACCCATTCGACCACTTCCATGATTTCGCTGTCGGTAACGCGCATCCCCTGCACGAAGGTGCTCTTCTTGCCGACGCGCTCAAGCGCCCGGTCAATCTGCGGGCCCCCGCCGTGCACCACCACGGGACGCATGCCGACCAGCTTGAGAAGCACCACGTCGCGGGCAAAGGCGCGCTGCAAACGTTCGTCGGTCATGGCGTTGCCGCCGTACTTGATCACGATCGTCTTGCCGTGAAATTTCTGAATGTAGGGCAGTGCTTCGGAAAGAATCTCCGCCTTCAAAAGCGCAGGCACAAGATGCGCATCGAGAGCTTTGTGGTTCATTTCAGTTTGAATTTCTGTCGAAAATTGTCGTGGACACCGGTCGGCCCATGGGCCGATTGATCCGCTATCTTAAGCGCTAACCGTCTCGGCTGCGGCTATCATCCGCTAATCCGTGTCATTTTTTTCCTTTGCATCCTTTTCCCATGACCAACGTACATCAGTTTCAGTGCGACTACATCGCAGGCTGCCATCCCAACGTTCTTGAAGCGCTCGTGCGCACCAATCTCGTGGAAGTGCCCGGCTACGGCGAAGATCCCTTCTGTCAAAGCGCTGCCGACAAAATCCGCGCGGCCTGCGGCAAGCCCGAAGCCGCCGTGTATTTCTTTGCGGGCGGCACCACGACCAATCTGACGGTCGTTGCCGCAGCACTGCGCCCGCATCAGGGCGTGGTTTCCTGCGATTCGGGCCATGTTGAAGCCCACGAAACGGGCGCCATTGAAGCTACGGGCCACAAGGTGCTCACTCTGCCCGCCCATGAAGGCAAAATCGACGCAGGGGAGTTGGACGCCTACTGCGCCGGCTACTTTGAAAACGCCGAAAAGGTGCTTCTCGTGCAGCCCGGGATGGTGTACGTGTCGTTCCCGACGGAAACGGGCTCGATCTACACTTTGGCCGAACTCGAGGCGCTGCGCCGAGTGTGCGACAAATGGGATCTGTACTTTTATCTTGACGGAGCGCGCCTTGCCTACGGCCTTGCCGCCAGTCCCGATGTGACCATCGGCGACATTGCGCGTCTGACAGACGCCTTTTACATCGGCGGCACCAAGTGCGGAACGCTCGACTGCGAAGCACTCGTCATCAACCATCCGGCGCTCAAAAAGGACTTCCCGGCCCTCATGCGCCGTCAGGGGGCTCTTCTTTCCAAGGGGCGTCTGGCGGGCGTGCAGTTTGACGCCATCATGACGGACGATCTTTACTTTGAAATCGGTCGCAAGGCGGTCTCTCAGGCCATGCGGCTGCGGCAGGCCTTTATCGACGCGGGCTGCACCATGGCGGGGGACTCGCCCACCAATCAGCAGTTCGTGTGTCTGACGCAGGCGCAGTGCGACTTCATGGCCCGCAAATACCGTTTTGAAGACTGCGGCCGGAGCGCCGACGGCCGCCGCGTCGTGCGCTTCTGCACAGCCTGGTCGACGCGCGACGACGTCTTTGAAGAGCTTGTGGCCGACGTCGCCAAACTCAAGACCGTCGCCTAAAACCGGGCCTCAGAACAAACGGCGCACCGAACTCGCAGTCGATGCGCCGTTTTTGCGTCGTCACTCGCCCTTAGAGCACGTAGCGCGACAGATCGTCATTGCCCGCAAGAGCTCCGAGCTTGTCGGCCACATAGGCTTCGTTGATTTCAACCTCCATCGAGCCGACGTTGCCCGCTTCAAAGCTCACGGTTTCAAGGAGCTTTTCCATCACGGTGTAAAGGCGACGCGCGCCGATGTTTTCGGTGCGTTCGTTCACCTCGTAGGCGTAGCGGGCAATGGCGCTGATCGCGTCGGGCGTGAAGGCGATCTTGGCACCGTCAGCCGCCAGAAGCGCTTCGTACTGTTTGACGATCGAAGCGTCCGTGGCCGTCAGGATGCGCTCAAAGTCTTCTCGCGTGAGACTCTTTAATTCCACGCGAATGGGCAGACGCCCCTGCAGCTCGGGCACAAGGTCCGAGGGCTTGGCAAGGTGAAACGCTCCCGAGCAGATAAAGAGAATGTGGTCGGTCTTCACCCACCCGTACTTGGTCTTGACGCTCGTGCCTTCAATAAGGGGCAGCAGGTCGCGCTGCACACCTTCGCGCGAAACGTCGGCGCCGCTCACTTCTCCGCCGCGGGCGATCTTGTCGATTTCGTCAATAAAGACGATGCCGTTGTTTTCGACATTGTCCACAGCCTCGCGCGTGCAGTCTTCGGGGTCGACCAGCTTTTGCGCTTCTTCGTCCACGTAAAGCTCGAGCACGTCGGCAATCTTCATGCGCCGCGTGGTGCGCTGCTGTTTGGAGAACTGCTCAAAAAGGCCCTGAAGCTGATTCTCAAGCCCGTCCATGCCTTCGGGGCCGATCACGTTGACCGAAGGCTGTGTGGCGGGGACGTCGGCCTCCACGAGCTTGTCGTCAAGGCGCCCCGCGATGAGGTCTTCGCGCAGGCGGCGGCGGGCCACAGACTCCGTGCGCACCGGTGCGGGAGCCTCTCGCGTCTGTCCTTCGGCCGGTGCAATCGGCGAGGGAGCGGGCAGCAGGAGATCGAGTACACGCTCGCGAGCCGCGTCGAGCGCTCGCGAGCGCACCTTGGCCTTCTGGCGCTCAGAGGTGAGCTTCATACCGGCTTCCATCAGATCGCGAATGATGGACTCGACGTTGCGGCCCACGTAACCGACTTCGGTGAACTTGGTCGCTTCGGTCTTCACAAACGGCGCGTCCGTGAGTTTGGCAAGGCGTCGGGCAATTTCGGTCTTACCCACGCCCGTCGGTCCGATCATGAGGATGTTTTTGGGCGTGATTTCCGAGTGCAGAGGCTCGGGCAC
>CAMAHM010000031.1 GCA_945834535.1 uncultured Sutterella sp.
CGTTTTTCCATCCGATTCCTCCCCTGATTGAAATCAGGGGCTTCCTCGGATTTTTTCTGTGAAAACCGTACAAAGCGGCGCAAATGTTGCTAGTCTGCCGACAATTGCAAACGCCGTACGCCGCAAGCGTGCTCGAAGGTTGGTATGGATTTTTCGCTTGTTTTATCGGCCGCCGTCCCCGCACCGGTGATGGTAGCCGGGGTTGTTGCTTCATTTGCCGCGGGGGCGGCCGTCGTCTGGTGCGTGATGCGCGCCGCGCAAAAGCGCGAAGACGAGATGCGTGAGCGTAACGAGGTCTCTCAAGGGGCGACGCGCGAAAGTATCGAAGCCTTGCGTCGGGAAACGCTCGGCGCCTGCGAGCATTTAAAACGCGAGCAGATCGAGCACTTTTCGCGCTTTGTGCACCTTATGCAGCAGGGGCTCACCGATCAGTCAAGTGCCGCGCTGCAGTTGCAAAACGGCCTTTTTGATCGCCTGACGCAATACAACGCCGCGCAGCAGACACAGCTCGCGCACCTCACCGACGGCGTGGCGGGCTCGATGTCGAATCTACGCGAAACGCTGTCGCGTGAACTCGATGCCATTCGTACGGCCAACGACAAAGCCCTTGCGGGCATGCGCGAGACGGTGGACGAAAAGCTGCAGACGACATTAAACAGCCGCATCGCCGAAAGTTTCCGTACAGTTGAAGCGCAGCTTGAGGCCGTCCATCAGGGGCTTGGGCGCATGCGTGAAATGGCGCAAAACGTTGACGGCTTAAGACGGGTGCTCGTGAACGTCAAAACCCGCGGCACGTTCGGCGAAGTGCAGCTCTCGCGCATTCTCGAAGAAATCCTCACGCCCTCGCAGTACGACGTCAATGTCGCCACGCGTCCGGGAGCGGCAGAGCGGGTCGAATTTGCCGTGCGGCTGCCCGGGGCCGAGGCGGGGAGCATCGTCTACCTGCCGATTGATGCCAAGTTCCCGATGGAAGACTACGACAGACTTCTTTTGGCCGCCGACGCCGCAGACAAAGAGGCGCAGGAAAAAAGCCTCAAGGCTCTTAAAAACCGCATCTTGCTCGAAGCGCAGAAAATTCGCGACAAATACGTCGAACCCCCATATACGACTGAGTTTGCCGTTTTATATCTTCCCGTCGAGAGCCTTTGGGCCGAAGTCATCCGCATGCCGGGGCTTTTGGAGCGCGTGCAGCGCGATTTTCGCGTGACGATTGCCGGCCCCACCGTCATTGCAGCGCTTTTAAACAGCCTGCAGATGGGTTTTAGAACTCTTGCGATTGAACAAAAAAGTGCGCTCGTCTGGCATCTTCTCGGGGAAGTGAAGGCTGAATTCGTGCGCTTTGCCGAGGCCGTGGCGGCCATGCAGAAAAAGGTCGAAGGCGTCAGTACGGCCCTCGGAAACGTGCGTACCCGCACGAGCGTCATGGCAAGGCGCCTTAAAGAAGTGGAAACGCACGACGCCTCGTCGGTCGCCAGCAAAGCCGTTTCTTCGGCCGATTGCGTCGGCGGGTTAGAATCGGTCGCCTTTGAAAAGACTCCGTTGAAAGATTTGTGAAGTAGCCATGTCGAAAAAGTCGCCTGTTTTGGATTTGTTTGACGACCTTACAGAAACCGCCCCCGAACTCAAAGCCCAGAAGGCGCCCGAGTCGGTTCAAGAACCCGTAGGCGAGCTGCAGGCGCGCGGCTCGAGTGCCGAGCCCTGTCAGGAAACGCCTCTCGAAGCGCCAGCTCAGGAAAACGACGCTGCAGAGCCTGAGGCGGCTGCGGGGCTGCCCGCCGCGCTTTTACAAAACGTTCCGCCCGAAGAGGGCGGGGCGCTCACGCTTGCCCGGTACGCCGCCAAGGCCTATCTTGAGTACGCACTGTCGGTCGTGAAGAGCCGCGCACTGCCCGACGTCTTTGACGGCATGAAGCCTGTGCAGCGGCGCATTCTCTACGCCATGGACCGCATGCGCCTTGCGCCCCCCGCCAAGGCCGTCAAGTGTGCGCGCGTTGTGGGCGACGTGCTCGGCAAATACCACCCGCACGGCGATCAGGCGGCCTACGACGCCATGGTGCGAATGGCGCAGGACTTTAGCCTGCGCTATCCCCTCGTGCACGGCGAAGGCAATTTTGGTTCACGTGACGGTGACGGACCGGCGGCGATGCGCTACACCGAAGCCCGACTCACCAAAATCGCCGAGCTGATGCTCTCCGAGCTTGACAGCGGCGACGTTGACTTCGTGCCCAACTACGACGGCTCGTTTGAGGAACCCACGCTTTTGCCTGCGCGCCTGCCCTTTGTGCTTTTAAACGGCGCAAGCGGCATTGCCGTCGGCATGGCCACGGAAATTCCTTCGCACAATCTGCGCGAAGTGGCTGAGGCCGTGCTTCTGATTCTGCGCAAACCCGATGCGACGCTCGAAGAAGTCCTTACGGTGCTTCCCGCGCCCGACTACCCGGGGGGCGGGCAGATCGCATCGACTCCCGCGGAAATCGCCCAGATCTACCGCACGGGCCGCGGCAGCCTGCGCGTGCGTGCGCGCTACCACTTTGAAGAGCTGCAGCGCGGGCAGTGGCAGCTCGTTGTCGACGAGCTGCCTCCTGCCACCAATGCCGAAAAGGTGCTCACGCAGATTGAGGAACTCACCAATCCCAAGCCGCGCACCGGCAAAAAGACTTTGACAGCCGAGCAGCAGCAAACCAAGAGCGCGATGCTCGCTCTCTTGGACGGCGTGCGCAACGAGTGCGACAAGGACACGAAGATGCGCATCGTGTTCGAGCCCAAAACTTCGCGCATCGACCGTGACCTTTTTGTCAACACACTTCTTACGCAAACCGATCTTGAGTGCAACGCGCCCATGAATCTCGTCATGCTCGGCACCGACGGTCGTCCGCGGCAAAAGGGGCTGCTTGAGATTCTCACCGAGTGGGTGAACGCCCGTAAGGCGATGGTGATCCGCCGCACACAGGCGCGCCTCGAGAAGGTCTCGGCGAGACTGCATATTCTTGAGGGCCGCTCGATCGCGATCGACAACATCGACCGCGTGATCGAGATCGTGCGCTTTGACGAGCACCCCAAAGAGGCTCTGATGCGCGAGTTTGCGCTCTCGCAAGTGCAGGCCGAAGACATTTTGGAGCTGCGCTTAAGGCAGCTCGCCAATCTCGAGTACGAGCGCGTGCAGGAAGAAATGCGAAAGCTCGCCAAGGAAGCGGCCGAGCTCAACAAGATTTTGAGCGACGAAACGACTCTGCGCAACGTTGTGGCCCGCGAAACCAGGGAAGCCGCAAAACTGTACGGCGACGAGCGCCGCACGCTTGTGGCGGCCGCCGCCAAGGCAAGCGTCGAGCAGCGCGTCGTGGTCGAGCCCGTGACGGTGGTGCTCTCGCAAAAGGGCTTTGTCAGAAGCCGCACGGGACACGGGCACGACGCCTCGCTCATGAACTTCAAAATGGGCGACGCCCTTGCCTGGTCGGCCGAGTGCACGACCGAAGACACGCTCATTCTCGTGGGCAGCAACGGCCGCGTCTACTCGGTGGCGGTCGACCAACTGCCGCCCGCTCGAGGCGACGGTCTTCCCATCACGAGTTTTATCGATCTTGAAGCGGGCACGGAGATTGTGGGTTGCGTTGCGGGGCCCGCCGATCGGCGCGTGCTTCTTGCCAACGACGCGGGCTTTGGGCTCATGTGCAGCATCGGCAACATGACGGCGCGCGTGCGAAGCGGCAAGGCCTTCATGACGCTTGAAGCTGGAGACAAAATCTTTGCCCCCATGCCGGTTGCCGAGGGCTCTGAGCTTGTGGCGTGTCTGTCCGAAGAAGGCCGCATGCTCGTCTTTGCGATTGACGAAATCCGTACGCTCACGGGGGGCGGCAAGGGTGTTACGCTGATCGACCTAAATGCGGGTGAAAAACTCATTGACTGCGCGGTCCTTAAGGGGCGTGCCGTCCGTGTGGCGGGTAAGGGACGCACGACAATGCGCGAAAAAGTGATCGCGCACGGCGACTTTGAGCGTCATGTTCTTCGGCGCGCCCGCAAGGGCAGGGCGCTTGAAATCCGCTTCATCGCCCAGACCGTGGAAGCGCTCGACGAGGGGGCTGCGCAAAAGGTTCCTGCAGCTGTCGAGCCGCAGAACACTCCATTGCTTTAACGTCAAGGGCGGCTCATGGGAGCCGCCATCGGATAAGGAGACGCATCATGTCGGCAAGCGGTTTGCTGCATTGGTACGGACGGCTTTCGTCACGCCTTCTGATGACGACGGCGCTGTGGGTCACCTTCATGGTGGCCGCTATCGGCTACAGTATGGCGCTTTCCTGGGAGATAGAAAGTTCGGCGCGCACACAGAGTCTCGTCGCAAGTTTGAACGGCAAGGTCTACCGAAGCAGCCTCATGGTGGACCGCCATTTTTCCCAGGCGCAGTTTGAGGCCCAGATTGCCGCCGTCGATACCACGCTTGCTGCGATCCGCGCGCCTACTCTGTGGGACTACGTGCTCATTAAGCGGATCGACGTGGATATTTCCTCGTACGATCGCGAGTGGCACTACGTGCTCGTCCCCCTGATGAGTCAGGCCCGCAGCCTCGGGCGCCCGGTGCAGAACGAGCGGGTCGAGGAATTCATTCTGCGCCTCGATCAGCTGCAGGAGGCGATCATCGCCAAACGCGGCGAATTTTTGCAGATCCAAAGCCGTCTGCAGGCGCTTTTGATGACTCTGGCGGTGGTGAGCCTTTTTGTCATTATGTTCTTTCTCGTGCGCTGGGTCATTCGTCCCACGGACCAGCTGGCAGCCGGCATCAACCGCGTGATTGACGGACATTTGGAAACGCGCATTTCGCTCGAGGGCAGCAAGGAGTTTGAAGACATCGGACAGGGCTTTAACCGCATGACGGCGCGCCTGCAGGACCTTGTTGAAAACCTTGAAGCCAAGGTCAAGGAAAAGACAGAAACGGTGGAGGAAAAGAACCGCAACCTCACGCAGCTCTATGAGGTGTCCCACTTTTTCGGGCAGCAGCACTCGGTCGACGAGCTGTGCGAGGGTTTTACGACGCTTCTCATGCAGTCGGCCAATGCCGCCTCCTGCGCGGTGTTTCTTCTGGATGCCAAAAAAAGCCGTGTGGAACTTACGGCAAGCGCAGATCTGCCTGAATCAAGCTTTGCGCGCTTAAGCCGCACGCCCGTCTCCTACGGGGACGTTGCGGACATTTTTGCTGCCGAGCAGCCGCTGCGGCTTTCTTCGGGGCATCGCGACCGACGCATCCCGGCGCTTGCGCTCGAAGACGAAGGTGCTGAGCAGACAAGCTACGTTTTCCACATCCGCAACAGCGGCAAGGATTTCGGCTTTTTCGTGATGTACTACTCCACGAAGACGACTCTGGCCGCGCAGACGTGTCGGCTTTATGAAACGTTCGGCGCAAACCTCGCGACTGCCCTTGAAAACATCCGCCTCATCGAGCGCGATCAGCAGTTTGCGGTCATTCAGGAGCGCACGCTCATGGCCCAGGGCCTGCACGACTCGATCGCGCAGACACTCTCCTTTCTGAATCTGCAGGTGCAGCTGCTTGAGTCGGCGTTAAAAAGCGGCGATTCGAGCCTCGTGGGCGAAACCGTGGCGCAGATCAAGGCGGGCGTACAGGAAAGCTACGAAGACGTGCGCGAGCTTCTTTTGAACTTCCGCGAGCGCCTGCACAAGGAAAGTTTTGCCGAGGGTATTGCCACCGTGATCGACCGCTTTGAAGCGCAGACGGGGCTTAAGGTGCAGCTCACCAACATTGCCAAGGGGGCGCAACTTACCGACAAGCAAAAGCTGCAGGTCATCTTCATCATGCAGGAGGCTCTTGCGAACGTGCGCAAGCACTCGCAGGCAAGTGAAGTGAGCGTGCGCGTGCGCAACGAAGACGACTTTGAGATGGTGATCACCGACAACGGCATCGGTATTGACGAGGCGATTTTGCTCGAGCGCAGCAAGCGTCATGTGGGATTGAACATCATGAAGGAGCGCGCCTCGCGTATCGGCGCTCAGGTGACTGTGGCTAACGTCGACCCCGCGGTTGCGCCCTCGGGCACGGTTGTGCGCCTCGTCATCGGTGAAAAGGCCCGCAGGGAAGTGCAGTAAAGATGCTGTTTCGATTTGGTCTGGGCTTTGTGCTCTTTGCCCTTTTGTGCGTGTGCATTGCCGCACGCAACATGCGCCGCGCGGGTTGCGGGCGTGCTTTGACGGCGATTGTGGCCGTCGCGTTGCTCGCGGGCGGTGTTTTTCCGTTTTTCGTGACGGCCTTCGGGGGCTCGATGGTGGCGCCCGAAATGAGCGCGCTCGTCTTTGTGCCTGCAGCGGCTCTCAATCTCTTTTTGTCCTGCTACGGCGTGCTGCTTTTCTTGCGTTGGCTTGTCGGCGTCGCTCTGCGCCTGGCAGCGGGGAGCGAACGCCCGGTACGCGGCAGAGCTGCCGAATACGTGCTCGTTCTTTTGGCTGCGGCCACGGCCCTTTGGGGATATTGGCAGGCAACGGGCCCGGCGCGGGTTGTGGATGTAGAAGTGCGCCTTGCAAAGCTCCCTGAGGAGCTCGAAGGCCTGACAATCGTACAGATGAGCGACCTTCACGCGTCGGCGATCGTCAACGACAGACGCATTGCTGCGGCGGTTCATACGGTCAACGCCTTAAAGCCCGATCTTGTGGTGCTCACGGGCGACTTTGTCGACGGGCGGGTGCGTACGCGCCTTGAGGACCTTGCCCCTTTAAAGCGCCTTGCGGCGCCTTTGGGCGTGTGGGGATGCGAAGGTAATCACGAACACTATGTCGAATATGAGGGGTGGAGGAAGGCGCTGCCGACTTTGGGCGTGCACATGCTTCACAACGCCGGTGTGGTGCTCACGCACCGCGGCGCACAATTGATTCTGGCGGGCCTTACGGACCCCAAGGCGGCGGTGTTCGGCAGAGAGCTTCCCGATTTGGACAAGGCTCTGGCGGGGCTGCAAAAAAGGGAAGGCGAGAAGCTGCCCGTCATCTTGCTCTCGCACCAGCCCAAGAATGCGCGCTACTACGTCGGTCGGGCCGATCTGATGCTGAGCGGCCACACGCACGGCGGTCAGGTGTTTCTTTTTTCGCCCTGGGTGTGGGTGATGAATTCGGGCTTTGTGCGGGGCCTCTACGAAGTGGCCGACAAAGAGCACCCCGACGTGCGCCCCATGCAGCTATACGTCAATCAGGGGCTTTACGCCTGGGCGGGATTTGCCCTGCGGCTTGGCACGCACGGCGAAATCACGCGCATCACGCTGCGCCGCGCGCCCTGAGGCGCCCGACCGCTAGAATGCGTGCCGGTGCCTGAAGGCACAGCCGATTGAGTTTTTTTCAGACGAGTCACTATGCAGCAGATTGCCTTACTCGGTGCAACGGGTTCTATCGGAACGAGCGCTTTGGACGTGATAGCACGGCACCCGGATCGCTACAGCGTAGCTGCGCTTACGTGCGCGCACAATGTACGCAAGCTTGCGAGCCTGGCTAAAGAATGGCGCCCGGCGGTTGTTGCCGTGGCGCACAAAGAAAACTGGGCGGCTTTAAAAGAGGCCATGCACGAAGTCAATGTGACGGGCGTGGAAATGCTCGCGGGCGCTGAAGCGATCGCCTCGATTGCCGAAAGCCGTGCGGTAGACACGGTCCTGCAGGCCGTGGTGGGGGCTGCCGGCCTCGAGCCCACCTTCAGGGCGGCGGCCGCGGGGAAGCGCATTCTTTTGGCAAACAAAGAGTCCGTGGTCTGCGGCGGTGAGACCCTCATGCAGCTTGCCCGCACGAGGGGCGCAAAGATTCTGCCCGTTGACAGCGAGCACAACGCCGTCTTTCAGTGCCTCGAAGGCTGTGACGCCGCGGCGCGCGCCAACGTTCGCCTGTGGCTCACCTGCTCGGGAGGCCCCTTTCACGCCCACCCCGAAACGGACCTAGAGAGCGTGACGCCCGAGCGCGCTCTTGCCCACCCCACCTGGAGCATGGGGCGCAAGATTTCGATCGACTCGGCCACGCTCATGAATAAGGGGCTGGAAGTCATCGAAGCGCATCACCTTTTCGGCGTGCCGGGCGAGCGGATCGGCGTCGTCATTCACCCGCAGTCGGTGGTGCACTCCATGGTCGAATACGCCGACGGCTCGGTGCTCGCGCAGCTTGCTTCGACCGACATGCGGCTGCCTATTGCCTATTGCCTCGGATACCCCGAGCGGCTTGAAGCGGGGGTGCGCAAGCTCGATTTTGCCTCGGCCATGAACCTCACCTTCACGCCGCCCGACACCGCGCGCTTCCCGCAGCTTGCGCTTGCCTACGAAGCCCTTGCCATGGGCGGCACGGGAACGATTGTTTTGAATGCTGCCAATGAGGTTGGGGTGCAAGCGTTTCTTGCCGGAAAAATCGGCTTTTGTGATATTGCCCGTCTTTGCCGCGCCATGCTCGAAAAGGCCGACGGCACTGCTGCCGCCACGCTCGAAGCAATTCTGGAGGCCGACCGTGAGGCGCGGCGCTCTGCCGCCGACTGGGTACGGGAAAAAACGGCAGCCCGAGGCGCCTAAGAAACAAAGCCTAGGTGTAAACCCTAGGCTTGTGTCCTTTCCACAGCGCAGGGGCCCGAACTAGGCACTGGTCCCCGTAAATACGGGACTTTAGCGCGGTGCTGAAATTTTGACACACAATATCTTGTGTTTGCTATTCTTGTTTTTGCTCTTAGAATGCAATCCATAGTGTTTCCCGGAGAGGGCGAATCAGCCTCCGGGATTCTTTTTCGACGCAAGATATTTCAACCATTTGACATTGGACGCATTGAAGTTTTTGCCTTCCGGCAAGGGCGGTGAAACGCAGTGCGCCGGGGGATTTTGTCCCCTGCAAGTTAGAGAGGGCACGCGACATGATTACCAAGGACACGCTCCGAGTGGTGAAGAAGGACAACTCCATCGAGAGTTTTGACTCCCAGAAGATCATTGCCGCCGTCAACAAGGCGGCCTACCGTTGCGACAAGACGATTGACGAGGATCACCTCACGCAGATTGCCGACGAGGTGCACAACCGCCTTTTGGCGCGCAAGTCCGTGACCGTGGCCGAACTCCATGAACTCGTCATTGCCGTGCTTGCCTTTTTGCAGTACAAGGACGTGGCCGACGCCTACGCCGAATACCGCTACTACAAGCAGACCTACGCCAAGACCTTTGAGCAGCTTCGGCAGGACGCCGACGACGTGCTGCGTCTCGGGGATCGTGAAAACGCCAACTTCGACTCGTCCCTTGTGTCGACCAAGGGCTCGCTCATCAAGGGCTTTCTCACCAAGAGTCTTTACAAGCAGTTCTACCTCTCGGGCAAGGAAAAGGAACTCATCGAGCGCGGCGACATCTACATTCACGATCTGCGCGACATGATTCTCGGGTGCTTTAACTGCTGCCTCTTTGATATCGGCAACGTGCTCAAGGGCGGCTTTGAGATGAGCAACGTGCAGTACACCGAACCCAAGACCGTTCTTTCGGCCCTGCAGGTGATCGGTGACGTGACGCTCGTTGCGACGGCCCAGCAGTTCGGCGGTTTTACGCTCGCCGAGCTCGACAAGGTGTTGCTGCCCTATGTTTTAAAGAGCGAAAAGGCTGCGACCGAAAAGTACATGTCCATGGGCATTGAAGAATCCAAGGCGGCCGAGTACGCCGGCAAGGATGTCGTGCGCGAGCTCGAGCAGGGTTTCCAGTCGCTTGAACTTAAACTCAATACCGTGCCCTGCAGTCGCGGTGATTTTGCCTTTACTACGATTACGTTCGGGCAGTGGAATGTCGACGACTTTGACGACCGTGAAAAGGCCTGGCTCTACAACATCGGCAAAATCATGCTCGCCGTGCGCCGTCAGGGTCACGGTAAGGACGGCAAGCCCGTGGTCTTCCCCAAGCTGGTGTTCCTTTACGACGCCAAGCAGATCGAGGCCGATCCCTTCAGCAAGGGCCTTTTTGACGAAGCCGTCAGAACGTCGAGCCAGTGCATGTACCCGGACTACCTGTCGCTGTCGTCCGAATACGGCTCGGTGTCGGAAATCTTCCAAAAGTACGGCGCCATCACCTCTCCCATGGGGTGCCGCGCGTTCCTGTCGCTGTGGCGCAACGAAGAGGGCAAGGCGATTACGATCGGTCGCTGCAACATCGGCGCCGTCTCACTCAACCTGCCGATCATTCTGCGTCTGACGCAGCTCGAGCATCCCGACAACTGGAAGCAAGCGTTTTGGACGGTTCTCGATGAGCGCCTTGAAGTCATTCGGTGCTTCCTCAGAAAGCGCTACGACATCGTGCGCCACCAGAAGTGCTCGTCCAATCCCCTGTGCTTTACTCAGGGCGGCCTTTACGAAGGCACCAAGAACCCCGACGACACCGTGGGCGACATGGTGCGCTACATGACGGCCTCTTTCGGCATCACTGCGTTTGATGAATTCACATTCCTGTGGACCGGCAAGCGTTTGGTGGACGAAGGGGGAGAAATTTCCGCGCAGGTGCTGCGTCACCTCAAGGAAAAGCTTGCGCAGTTCAAAAAGGAGGACGGATACCTCTACGCCATCTACGGCACGCCCGCCGAGAGCCTTTGCGCCACGCAGGCCAAGCAGTACAACGCGTTCTGCGAGGATCGCGGCATCGACAACGTCTTTGCCCACACCGAGCACTACAGCAAGGAGTACTTCACGAATTCGTTCCACGTCAACGTGACCGAAAACATCACGCCCTTTGAAAAGCAGGATCACGAATTTCAGGACTTTCATCTGTGCGAAGGCGGTCACATTCAGTACGTGCGCCTCGACAATCCGGAAAACCAGGACGCGGTGCGCGCCATGATCGAGCGCGGCATGAAGCGGGGCTTTTATCAGGGCGTCAACTTTGACAGCGCCTACTGCGGTGACTGCGGCGAACACAGCACCAACGTGCTCTTTAAGTGCCCCAAGTGCGGCAGCTCGAACCTGTCGGTGATCAGCCGTGTGTGCGGTTACCTGGGCTATTCGAACGTGAACGGCATGAGCCGCATGAACGACGGCAAGATGGCCGAAATCCAAAATCGTGTGAGTATGTAACCGACTGCGAACGGTTGGAACTCGGTATGAACTACATCGGCATCAGTGCGTTTGACACCGCCAACGGCCCGGGTGTGCGCGTTTCGCTTTTTGTGTCGGGCTGTCGTCTTCGCTGTCCGGGGTGCTTTAATCCCGAGAGCTGGGACTTTGCTGCGGGTAAGCCCTTTACCGAAGAGACGCAGGCAAAGATTCTTTCGGCTCTTGAGGAGGAGTACGTCGAGGGGTTGAGTCTTTTGGGGGGCGACCCCTTGGAGCCCGAAAACGTCGACGTGCTCACGGATCTTTGCCGCGCGGTGCGCGAAAAGTTCGGCAGCAAAAAGTCGATTTGGCTCTGGACCGGCAGGCGCTATGAGCACGTCAGGGACCTGCCGATTTTTCAGTACATCGACACCGTCGTCGACGGGCCTTTTGTTCAAAAGCTAAAAGTTGAAACAAAAGGAGCCTGGTTCGGCAGTTCCAACCAGCGCATCATTCCGATAGCATCCGTCGCTAAGGAATAAAGGTTCGCCCAAGGACCCGTTTCCTGCAAAAATTTTCAAGCGGGCGTCGAATCCGAGCGATTCGGCGCCCTTGTCGACTCCAACGCATCGTTTTCAAATAGCCTATGTGGGGCGTGATTGGTTTTCTTCTGGCCATTTCCGTGCTCGTCGTCGTGCACGAGTGCGGTCACTACTGGGCTGCGCGTCTGTGCGGCGTGCGGGTTCTTTCGTATTCCTTCGGCTTTGGGCCCGTCCTTGCCAAACGCCGCGATAAACGCGGGTGCGAGTGGCGCCTGTCGGCCGTTCCAATGGGCGGCTACGTGGTAATGCTCGAAGAGGGCACTCGTAAGCGCGTGCCGCAGATTTCGGACGACGAGTTTCGCCGCACCTCCTTTGATCACAAAAGCGTCTGGGCGCGACTTGCGATCGTGGCTGCGGGCCCGGTGATGAATTTCGTGTTTGCGGCGCTTTGCTACAGCCTGATCGCCATGGTGGGCACGTATGAAGCCTCAAGCAGGCTCGATACGCCTGCGGCCGCCACGCAGCTCGCAGAGCAGGGCGTGGAGCGCGGCTGGAAAGTTCAAGCCATCGACGGCAAAAAGATCGCCACGTTCGGCGCCATCACCTACAGTCTTGTGGAGCATCTGGGCGAAGAGAACGTCCCCGTGACGCTTACCGACGAAGAGGGGCTGCGGCACGAAGTGCGCGTGAGCCTGGCGGGCCTCACAAAACTCGAGCAGCAGGCACCCGACGCGGCCCTCGGCTTTCGCCCCTGGACCGGACAGGTGGTGGTCGGGCGCGTGGTGCCCGACTCGCCCGCAGCGCGTGCGGGACTTGCGGCCGGCGAAGCGGTGCTTGCCGTCAACGACGCGCCCGTCACGAGCGTGGCGGACCTTGTAGAGGACATTGCCCTGCGCCCCGGGGTGGCAATGCGTTTTGTTGTCAAAAATCTGCAGACCGGAGCCGAGCGCACCGTCACGGTGACGCCGGACAACGCCCCCGATCCGGCGGGCGGCAAAGCCCGAGGCAAAATCGGCGTCATGCTCGCGGCAACGCCCGACTATGTCTACACGCGTTTAAATCCCGTTGCCGCCCTCGGGCACGGTGTGGTGCGAACCTGGGAGATGACTGTTTTTACCGCGGCATCCTTTAAGAAGATTCTCACGGGAGCGGCGGACATTGAAAACATTTCGGGCCCGATCACGATCGGCGACCTTGCGGGCAAAATGCTTCAGGTCAACTGGGTGACCTTTGTGCTCTTTATGGCGCTTTTGTCGGTCAACCTGGGCCTTTTGAACCTGCTGCCGGTGCCGGTGTTGGACGGCGGGCACATCGTGTTCTTTCTTTGGGAAGCCGCCACGGGGACCAAAGCCAACGAGCGCGTGGTCGCCGTCGGCACAAAAATCGGCCTGTGTTTGATTCTGCTTCTTGCCGCCGTGGCGCTTACCAATGATTTGACACGGATCTTAGGATAAACTTTCGGGGATTCGCGTGCGTGCCCGCCCTGTGGACGACTCTCGGGGCCCGAGGCGCGCGCATTCATGCACCCAAAATCTACATTTATGACGGGTAAATTTTTCTACAAAACCGCAGCGGCTGCCGTGCTTGCCTGCTTTGCGGGCGCAGCTGCTGCGCAGGTTTTCACCATCAAGGACATTCGCGTCGAAGGCATTCAGCGTACCGAACCCGGTGCGGTCTTTTCGCACCTGCCTTTCCGCGTGGGCGATGAATACACGCCCGAAAGGGGCTCGCGCGCCATTCGCGATCTTTATGCCTCGGGCCTTTTCCGCGACGTGGAACTTGCCGCCGACGGCGACGTGCTCGTTGTCAATCTGATTGAACGCCCGGCCGTGGCCTCCATCGAAACCTCCGGCATTAAGGCCTTTGACAAGGACGGCGTGGAAAAGAGTCTGCGTTCGGTGGGGCTTGCCGAAGGCCGCATCTTCGATCAGGCCGTGCTCGATCGGGCCGACCAGGAACTGCGTCGTCAGTACCTGTCGCGCGGCTACTACGGAGTGGAAGTCAAGACCACTGCCACGCCCCTTGAGCGCAATCGCGTGCGCATCACGATTGCCGTTGACGAGGGGGCCGCTTCGACCATCAAGCAGATCCGCTTTGTGGGCAACACGGTGTTTGACGCCGACGATCTTGCCGAGCAGATGCAGCTTGCCGAACACAAGTGGTCGAGCTGGTACACGCGGCGCGACCTCTACTCGCGCGAAAAGCTTGCCGCCGACCTCGAGTCGATCCGCAGCTTCTACCTCAATCAGGGGTATCTCGACTTTAAGATCGATACCGTGCAGGTGTCGGTTGCGCCCAACAAGTCCGACGTCTTCATCACCATCAACCTTACCGAAGGCAAGCAGTACCGTATCGACAAGGTCGATGTCGCGGGCGACCTTCTGAATCTTGAAGACGAAGTGCGTCCCTTGCTGCGCTTTGAAAAGGGCGAAATTTACAACGCCGAAAAGATCAACGACATCAGTAAGAGCATCGTTGAGCGCTACTCGCGCCTGGGCTACGCCTTTGCTTCGGCAACTCCCAACCCGGTGCCCGTGCCCGATACCGACACCGTGCAGATCGTCTACACGATCGACCCGGGCAGGCGCGCCTACGTGCGCCACGTCAACATCACGGGCAACACCCGCACGCGCGACGAAGTTATCCGCCGCGAAGTGCGTCAATATGAATCGGCTTGGTTTGACAGCGACGCCGTGAAGGTCTCGCGCGACCGAATCGATCGACTCGGCTTTTTCGACAACGTAACGGCCGAACCCAAGCCCGTTGAAGGCACGCGCGATCAGGTGGATCTGGAAGTGTCCGTCACCGAGCGCCCGACCGGGTCGATTTCCCTGGGTGCCGGCTACTCGACTTCGGACGGCGTGATCCTGTCGGCGGGCTTTGCGCAGGACAATGTCTTTGGGTCGGGCAAGTCTCTGAGCGTTGAAGTCAATACGAGTAAGAGCCAGCGCACCTATGCTCTGGGCTTTACCGAACCCTACATCACGCCCGAAGGCATCAGCCGCCGTTGGGATATTTATGACCGCAAGGTCGACCTTGACGACCTCGACGTTGCCAACGTTGCGTACGAGACGATTGGTGCGGGGCTCTCCTTCGGACTTCCCGTCACCGAGTACGACCGCATCTTTGTGGGCGCGCGCTTTGAAGCGACCAAGGTCGATCTGCGCGGCTCCTACGAAGGCGCCAAGAACGACTACAACAACGACGACAATTCGCCGCTGCGCTACTGGAACTATGTGGACGAATACGGCGAAAACTCGCAGGCGGCGCTTCTGACGCTCGGTTGGTCGCGCGACAGCCGCGACAACGTGCTCGCACCGACGCGCGGCCGCTACCAGCGCTTTTCGGGTGAGTTTGCGCTTCCCGCTCTTGATCAGCGCTACTACCGCGCGACCTATCAGCTGACGCAGTATCTGCCGCTTTCCAAGTTCTGGACCCTGGGCTTTAACATGCAGGTCGGGTACGGCGACACGTACGGCAGCAAGATGTACCCGTTCTTCAAGAATTTCTACGCGGGCGGCATCGGTTCGGTGCGCGGCTACGAAAGTTCGACTTTGGGTCCCCGCGACACGAACGGCGACAACCTGGGCGGCGACCGTCAGTTTGTCTTCTCCACGGAACTGCTCTTTCCTTTGCCCGGCGCCGACAGAACGCTTCGCGGGCTCCTCTTTGTGGACGGCGGTTACGCCTGGGGTTACGAAAACGTCGGCATGGACGGCTCGGGGCGCTACAAGTACCGTCGCGAAACGCTCGACTTCAACGACCTGAGGTACTCGGCCGGTTTCGGTGTGGCGTGGATTTCGCCTTTGGGCCCGCTCAAGTTCTCTCTTGCCTTCCCCTTGAACGAGAAGGAAGGCGACAAGACGCAGCGCTTCCAGTTCCAGATCGGCACGGGCTTCTAAGCCGGAAACGATTGGGAACAATTGGCCGCAATTGTTCAGACACGATTAAAGGCAATCCTTTAAACTCAGTCCTATGCACGTATCGCCCGTCCCCAAAAGCGGGGCGGGCGCCAATACAAAAACAAGGAATCACTACATGTTTAAGAAGGCTCTCATTGCAACTGTTGCCGCTGCCGCCGTCTGTGGGACGGCCGTTGCCGCCGATTTCAAGGTGGGGGTGATCAATCCCCAGCGTCTGATGTCGGAATCGGCGCCCGCCAAGGCTGCGCAGCAAAAGCTCGAGTCCTATTTCAAAAAGCGCGAGGAAGAAGTCTCCCGCGATATTCGCGACTTCCGCACCCGTGCGCAGAAGTTTGAAAAAGACAGCCCCGTGATGACCGACAGCGAACGGCTCAAGCAGCGTCAGTCGCTTGCCGAGACCGAACGCGACATCGCCCGCCGTCAGCGCGCTCTCATTGAAGAGCGCAATCAGCGCGCCCGCGAAGAAAGTCAGATCATCCTGCAGCGCGCCGACCGCATCATCAAGGACATCGCCAAGAAGCAGAAGTACGACCTGATTCTTCAGGAGGCTGTCTGGGCTTCGCCCAAGATCGACATCACCGAGCAGGTGATGAAGGAACTCAACAAGCCCGTCAAATAACGCGCTCTCCACGCGGTGCGGGATTTTTGCTGTTGTCCCGCACGTCTTTGTTTGTATTTCGTAAGAAGCCGCGCAGACGTGAGTTTGTGCGGCTTCTTGGAGTCTGCCATGTTTCCTATCGCCCGACTGATTGAACGCATCGACCAACTTTCCGCAGGTCGCCTCACGAGTACGTGCCTGAACGGCGCCCAAAACCTGACCGTGACGCGTTTTGCGCCGCTCAGCCACGCCGCGCCCGAACACGTTGCTTTCCTTGCGCAGAGCAAGTACCGCGATGAGGCCCGTGAGAGCGGCGCCGGGGTGCTTGTGGTCACAGCCGACGACCTTGAGGCAATCTGGCAGGGGGCCCCCGAGCGCCCCGTCATCGTCACGGAAAATCCCTACGCCTGGTTTGCCTGGGCGCTTCAGGTGATGCTCGCCGCAGGCCAAAACAAGGCGTGCGGCATCAGCTCGGCGGCCTTCATCGACCCCACCGCCCAAGTCGATCCCACGGCTGTGATTGAGGCCGGGGCCGTGGTTAAGGCGCGCGCTCAGATCGGCGCACGCACGCACGTTTTTTCGGGCGCGCATGTGGGCGAAGGTACGCGCGTCGGAGAAGACTGCATTCTCTACCCCAATGCAGTTGTCTACCACGGCTGCACGATCGGCAACCGCGTCATTCTTCATTCGGGCGCCGTGATCGGTGCCGACGGTTTCGGCTTTGCGCCCTTTAAAGGCGAGTGGGTCAAAATTCCGCAGGTGGGGGGCGTGCGCAT
>CAMAHM010000032.1 GCA_945834535.1 uncultured Sutterella sp.
GAAAACGCAGGCATCGACGTTCATCAGCTTTAAGGAGGCCGATTATGTTGGGCAAAGACGGTCTGACGCACCCGCGCGTGTATGTGGCGCTCCTCGATTGTCCTGATGAGCTGCCCGCTCAAGCGCTTCTTGACACGCTAACCGACGAGTGTCGTGCGCGAGCCCACGGCTTTTTGTCCGCTAAGCGTCGTCACGACTACCTCTGGGGGCGAGTGCTTCTCACGGCTCTTACCGAACACGTAGCACCCTGGGCGCGCCTTGTGGAGCGCCCGCCCCTCGCGCCCTTTATTAAAAGCGACATTCCGCTCTACGCTTCCGTGTCGCACACCCGCGGCACGGTCGCGGTGAGTTTGGCTACGGTCCCTGCGTCCGTCGACGTCGAAATCATGACCGCCTCGCGCGTGCGGCAGGCGCTTTTTGAGCGTGTTTTCCTTCCCGAACTTTGGTCCGTGGCCGAACAGGGCAATTCGGTGGACTATTTTTACCGCGCCTGGGGCGTCTACGAGTGCGCCGTCAAGCTGCCGGGCGTCTTTCGCCAAAGTATTGAAGAAGGTTTTTGGATTGAGGTGCCCGACGGCGCCAGACGGGCCTGTGTCAAACACGCCGTCATCGCCGGGTCCGTGATGCTCACGCTTGCGGCAAGCCGCGCCTTCGAAGAGCATGTCTTTGCCGCAGTGCCCGATGAGGGCGGCCTGACCCTTACAGCCTCGGACACGGTCCTGGCGGCAGGCTGATTCCGTGTTCTTACTTCTTTGTTTGACGTTCTCTGCGCCGTCAACGACGGAGATTCTCTACTGAGTCAGCAGCTTGCGCTGCCGATCTCTTCGGTGGATTCCTGTTGCTGATTCAGTTCCTATAATGAAAGATTCCCGCAGCTTTTTTCAGCGCGGCACTTTTCGTGAAGGAACTCCCATGACCGGACCCCTCAATCTTCAGGACTTTGCCAAAATCGCAGGCTCCGATGTTTCCTCGGGCTATGTGTCTTACGACACCCGAAGCGGAAAACTCGGTAAGGCGGCTGCGCACCGTCACATGACGGGCTCCAACGACAGAGAACTGCAGAACCTTCGGAACAATCCGGCGGCCAACCGTGAGCTGCGCCTGCAGCTTATTGAGGCCGTGACGAAGTCGATCAAGGGCGACGACCGTACCCGTGCCAACATCATGCAGTTTGTGGCCGACAAGCTTGGCTTTGAAACGGTGCAAAGGGGCAATATCGTCGACATCAATTTTGCAGCACTCGTCGCTCCTCAGCCCGAGGGCCGCGAAGATCCCACTCTGCGCCCTCTGGACCGCATGACGGTGCGTACCATTTTGAAATTTGTTGAGTCCGAGGACAGCCGCATCTTTTTCCAGACGGACCGCGACACATCCGTGGGCTCGGGAACGGCCGACGAGCGTCGTGAGATGCTCGCACTTCTGGAAAAGCGCGTGACGGGGCTTAAACTGAGCGACCTGCCTCTGGCATTCATGTCGAACGCTTCGATCCGCGGACTCGGGCGAGGCGTCATCGAGGGCTCCATCCGAACGATGAACGATGCACGGACCTACTGCTCCGAGCACATGAAGCGCGACCTCATCAACAATCAGGTCATTTTGCAGCAGTACCGACAAACGCAGGCGATGGACCCGGCCGAGCTCAAGAGGCGCGTTGCCCTGCCCTCGGACAACCGTCAGGCCCAAACGCAGGCCCTGCGAGATCAGTTGACCCAAGAAGTGAGTCAGGCGCAAAACGTCCCAATCTCCGAATCCCCTCAAAAGGGAGGTTTTGCCGGCGGGCTTCTTGGCATGCTCGGTCTTTCCGGTCTGGGGGTGGCCGCCGCCGAAAGCAGGCGCCTGAACGCGCTTCTCGATTCTCCCGAGGGGGGCTGTCAGAAGGCGGTCTTTAAGCTTCGGGACGACCTCCTGTCGGCGCTTGCGCCCTCGCCCACGGGGGTGCCCAAAACGCCTGCGCAGTCCGTGCGCGATGCTCTTGCCGACAACCTGGATGCCGTGACGCTTCTTTTGTGCCAGCCGCAGGCCGTGCTCGAGCGCATTGAAGGCGGCAAGGCTCTGGCGCCCTTTGTCGAGGGGCTCAAGGAAATCGTCGGCGATCAGATGGGGACTTTTGCCGGCAAGCTCATGAATAAGGGCACGCAGGGGCTCGTGCGCTCTCAGCTGCAAACGGCTCTGACGCGTCCCGAAGCCCCCACCTACATTCCCGACGAAGCGATCGTCGCCATGCGCGCCAAGGTGGTCGAAGCTCTCGTCAAAGAAATCGGCCGCGAAGGCTTTGCCATTGCCGCGACGTCCGCCAAGGGCTACAGCACGGTCGACGATCGTGCGGTGCGCGACATGCTCGCCGACCTTGTGCTCGATCAGCAGACGTGGCTGCACGACTTTGCCACCGAACCGGGCGAGCGTATCCGCTCGACCATGATGCGCCACCTCGATGCCCTCACCGTTCTTTTGTGCGAGCCTGAAAAAGTCAAGGGCATGCTTACGGGGCCCGCTAAGGAAATGGTCGGCAGCGCCCTTGAGGCCGTCAAAAATGAGCTCGGCTCGGGCGAAATGATGGAGTATCTCTCGCCCGCTTCGGCGCCGCTTGTGCGCGCCAAACTCGAAAAGATGCTCACCGAGGCGCCGGGTTCAACCCTGCAAAAGCTCGAAAACGCGGTTTCCGACGTTACGCGCGAGGCCTGCGCCAAGCTGCAAAAGCTCGCAAGCCACACGTTTGAAAAAATGATGGGCGGGCAGAGCGCGGGCGGCATGGAGCAAATTCTCTCCGATATTGAGAGCGAAGAACAGGAGCAAACTCGTTTTGAAGCTTCGCTCGAAGGCAGGAGCGAGCAGCAAAAGGAGCGCCTGCGCTTGTATCACCGTGAGGGAATTGACCCGGCGATGTCGCTCACCGACTACCTCACCTCTAAGTCGGGGAGCAATCGACTTTTCAAGCTCCCCTTCAACAGTACCTCGTCCGATCACGTGGTCAGTCTTGCGTTCACGCTCGATACGCCCGAGCACCGCATCACCATGGACGCCTTCTGTGACGGGCGCCCCTTTGAAGAAGCCTTTACCGCCTTTGCCCGCGAGCACAATCTTGAGCTCAAGCCCATCACCGCGCGTGAAGAAATCGGCAATAAATCTCTTGACGACCTGGTCGGGAGCGGCGCGCTTGACACCAAGTCGGGCTACGGGCGCTTCATGGTCAACGTCATGCAGCGCTACTTTGCGGGCGTCAGCGAAATCGACCAGCGCTCCATGCTCTCTTCGATGATCCGTTTTGCTACTGAAGAAGCTGTGGCCCCGACCGACACCGAAGAAGTTCGGGACGAAAAGAACCGCGCCAATGTGGCCCGTCAGTTGGGTGCCCTTTTTAAGGGCGCGGGTCCCATCATGCAAAAGCTACTGCAGCAGCTCGGCTCTTCGTCCGTCGCGCCCGAATTCAAGCTCGCACTCCAGGACATGAAGTGCAACCTGCTGCCCATTCCCGACAGCATCGTGCGCACGCAGTTAAACGGCATCATCGACCGCTCGGCGGGCTCGATTGCCCAGATCAGGGTCGACAAGTCGCTTGGTGCGGCCAGCGTCGGCCAGTCGCTCCTTTGCACGCTCATCGGCTCGGACGGGAGCGAGCGCCCCGTCGTCATCAAGCTGCTGCGCCCCGACGTGGATACCCGCATGGAGCGAGAAAAGGATATCTTCCTTGAAGCTGCCCGCAGCGTGCCCGGGATGGAAGAAACCTACCTCGGGCGTCTTGAGCGGCTCATGGAAGAGCTTGACCTCAGGATTGAAGCCAACAACTGCAGGCTCGGTGCGGCCTACGACAAGTCCCTCAAACTCAAGGAGGGCACCTACAACGACGTTCACGCCATGAAGCTCGATCCGGCCGTCGAAACCACCAAGGATGTGATGGTTTTGGAACGCGCCCCCGGAACGACCGTGGCCAACTACATGGAGGACGTTAAGCAAAAGGTGGCTTCTCTTACCCGAGATGCACAGGCCTTCCCGACGAGTGAAAAGCGCCTTGAGACGCTGCGCGAACTCGATGCGCTGCGGCGCGACCTCTTGCGCCATCAGCAGGAAGTCTCGCGCCTTGCCTTCAAGTGGGTTGAAGAAGGCATGTTCAAGGAGGGCTTCTATCACGGCGACCTGCACGCGGGCAACATCATGGTCGATACGAGCCAAGGGCCCGACAACAAGGGCCTCACGGTGATCGATTTCGGCAATGCCACCAAGCTCACGGCCTCGGACCAGCGGCGCATCATGCGCATGGTGTACGCGGCCGACGCCAAGCAGACCGACCTTTTTCTCGACAACTACCGCAAGCTCATGAAGCCCGAGCATCAGGCGCAATTTGACGCTCAGCGCGCGCGGGCTCGCGACTATATTGAGATCATCTTCGGCAAGGGGGATGAGACGAACGTGGGCGAGCGCATCAGCGCGGCTCTTATGCAGATGCAAAAGCTCGGTCTCGAACTGCCCGGTCAGATCTTCAACTTCTCGCAGTGCCAGCTCCTTATTCAGGGGACGGTGACGCAGATGAATGATCAGATCAAGGCGATCGACGAAGCAAGGCGCTCGATTGCCACGGAACTTGACGATCCGGCTGCGTCCGATCAGATCCTCATGCAGATGACGACCTGGTTTGATGCCGAGCATCGGACTGACTCTCTTTCGAGACTTGACGACAAAGCGCAGGACTATGAAGCCCGCGCTCTGGGGCTTCGCCAAGCCGGCCGCGCGCTGCGCGACTACCTGATGCAGATCGACGACAAACCCGATGACGCGCAGATCAAAGTGAGTTCGCTCCCCGAAAACCTGCGCAGCATCATTTCGGCCATGGACGAGACGCGCGCGCGCATCAGCAAAGACGAATTGAGCGATCTGTTGTCGCGCTTTGACGGTATGGCCGTGCAGTATGAAACGTACGTGCGGCACTGGCGCGACCTTTCGCGCGCCGAACATGAAACGCCCGGCACGCTCGGCCTGCAGCTTGAAGGGCACAGTTCAGTGACTCGAGAGCTGCAGAACGTCGGAACCGAGCGCCGCACGATCGAGTATTTCCTCAAGGCGGCCGAAAAGTTCCTTCAAACCGTGCGCCACATGCCCGACGGCATGTCTGTTGCGGCTGAGTGCAATGTTCCCTCGGCCGCCCGTATGCTTTTGAAGGCAGGGCGCCCCATGGGCAAGGACGAATTCCTCGCCTTTGCCCGCAGCGTGCAGGCCCGCCAAGATCTGACGCCCCAGCAGTTGAAAGCCGTTTCCACCGCAATTTCCAACGCTTCGCGCATGGGAGATGACTGGACCTACCACGATCGCATCATTCTCCCGGAAACAGTCAAGCTCGGCGAAAACGAGGTGTTTAATAAGCGCAACATCGCGGCTGCCGTTCAAAGTCGTCTGGCCGCCATCGCTCAAGCTGCCGATGAAGCAAGTGTCAGCGAGCGCGCCAAGCTCGAAGGGATTCTCACGGATATCGCCGGGTACGCCGAGGACGACTATCTCGGGATTTCGCCTTCGATTCCGCAGGAGCTGCAGGGCAAACTCGACTCGTCCGTGCCGCGTGACAAGCGCTCGATCATGGCCGCGTTGGTGCCGCTCATTGAATCGGCTCGCAGGGAGCAGACCGAACTTCAGGCGCGCTCGCAGTCGCTGCAGGAAAGCGACAACGGCTTTGCCGACTCCAAGCTTTTCAGTTTTGCGCTGATGGCCGGAGAATGCGAAGCCAACGACGTGGCGATGAGCCGCGAGTTCGGCACCGGCACCTATCCGAAGTTCAACCGTGTTGACGTGCCGGAACCGAAGAGCTTTGTGCGGACCATGGGAGATGTGATCATGAACAACTCCTGGGCCTCGGCCCGTGCCGTCGGGATCGGAACGGCCATCCGGTCGCTCTTTTGATCCTTTGTGCTGCCTCTGGCACGCGCCGGGCGGCTTTGGGCTAAACTCACGAAGAACGGCGCGGGCTTAGTCGACCGCGCCCTTCGTGCCGCCCTCCTTTTTGCGCCGCCCGTGCGGCCCGCTTGTGACCATGCGATTTGAACCGTCTCTGCGCGTCAAGCTCGTGCTGATCATCGCCCTGATCGTTTCGCTGGCGACGCTTCCGCTCATCTATCTGGGCTACCGCGACACGCTCGAGCGTTCGGTCGCCTCGGCCAAGAACCACTTTGAGCAGATGAGCCGCATCGTCAACGAAGGCATTCAGCTCTCCTACCTCAACGTTCAGACGTCGATCATCGACAAGACGGCCTTTGAAAAGGACGACATGCTGACCGAACTCGACTACCTCGAAGAGGTCGTCACCAACGGTACGCTCATCGACCGCCTGCCCGTTTTTGACTTCATGCAGGACAAGTGGCACACCTACACGGCCGTCTTTGACGCCAACGGTGAAGCGGTGCTGCCCTGCCCTGTGGTGGAAGAAGCTTTTTCGAGCGACATTCACGACTATCTCGGAGTGAGGCTCTCGGAGTACCTCAAACCGAGCGACCGCAACTTTGCCCGCGACTTCTTTACCTTCTTTCGCATGGATACGCCCACGGGCAAAAACATGCCTCTTGCGCTGGCGCTCAGAAAAAGCGGCAATATGACTCTTGTCATCGTGCAGACGGTCGACTATCTGGAAAAAGCCATCCCCGACAAGTGGAACACGCTCTCTTCGCACATCCGTGACGTCGTTAAGACGCTCGATCTGCACGAGCGCTCCACGGTGAGCATCATCACGGGCATGGGGGAATTTGTGGCCGGCCGCGGTCCCGCGGCCTTTGTCGATCGCTTTGCCTATCACCCCGACATTTATGAAGCCGCCCGCCGCGATGGTTTTACGAGTGGGATTCTGACCGACTCTCGCGGCCGTACGCTCTATACGTTGCGCTATTTTGTGCCCCTTGACTGGTACATTCAGACCTCCGTTCCGATGGAGGTGATTGAACAGGGCGCCACGAACCGCGCTCTGAAACTCGTGGGGGTGACGCTTGCCCTGTTTGTGCTCATTGCCGCCATCGGGCTCTTTTTCGTAACGCTCCTGCTGCGACCGCTGCGTCGGCTCGTGCGTTGCGCCGGGCGTCTGGAACACTTTGACTTCAAAACCGACAACGTGGCCGAAGGGCTCGATCAGATCGCCCGACGCCTGCCGCGCGAAAGTCGCGACGAAGTCGGTCAGCTCTCCAATGCTTTCGGGCGCATGATCCGCGCCATGGAAAAGAATATTGCCGACCTCAAACAGTCCGTTGCGCGCCAGCACAGCATCGAGGGCGAACTCAACGCCGCCCGAGACATCCAGTGCGGCATGCTGCCGCCTGCAGACAAGGGCTTTCACGGGGCGGGCTATGAAGCCGCAGCCCTCATGGATGCGGCCAAGGAAGTCGGGGGCGATTTTTATGACGTGCTTGAGGCGCCCGACGGCCGCAGGGCTTTTGTGATCGGTGACGTCTCCGGCAAGGGCGTCTCGGCGGCCCTCTTTATGAGCGTCACGCTCACCCTCGTGCGCACGGCCGTCAGCGAAGGCCTCACGCCCGCCGAAGTCATCAAGAAGGTGAATGACCAGCTTGCCCTCAACAACCCGAGTTGCATGTTCGTCACGCTCTGGATCGGGTACCTTGATGCCGCCACAGGCGCCCTTGAATTTGCCAACGGCGGCCACTGCCCGCCGATTGCCGTCACCCGCGACGGGGCCGTGCGCTGGGTGCGCGACCTCTCGGGGCCCCTTGTGGGAGCGCTTGACATGGCTGACTTTACCGGGTGCGAAACGACGCTCGCCCCGGGAGAACTCTTTTTGCTCTACACCGACGGGGTTTCAGAAGCCATGAACGGCAGGCGTGAACTTTTCGGCGAAAGCCGCATCGAGGGCGTGATGGCGCAGTTGGCCGGCGAAAGGCCCGACGCGTGCCTGGCGCGCTTTATGCAGGCGATTTCCGCGCACCGTGCCCAAGCCGTGCAGTCGGATGACATCACCATGCTTGCTTTTGTCTGCAAAGATAGGGAGACCGACCAATGAAACGACGCGAACTGACGGCCGCCCTCATTCTGGCGCTCGCCGGCCTCCCTGCATCCGCCCATGCGTCCTACCGCGCCCTCGACAAGCACCACGGGCCCGTGCGCGTGATCGTTGTCGTCAACGGCGAGTATTCGCGTTACGGCCGCATTCTTGTGCGCACGATTCGGGGCCTGGCGCACCTCGGACTCATCGGTGCTGCGCCTGAAGGGTTCGGCGACACCGACCCGAGTCTGGCTGACTATTGGAACGCCGCCGCCCGTACGTCAAGCGGCGAAATCCTCTCCTTTTTGGAAGACGGCTTTTACAGCTACGACTTTAAGCCCGAGCAGCGCGCGAGGGTTCGTTCGCAGATCTCGGAGCGCCTTGCCACGCGTCGGGATGTTGACATGATCTGGACCTTCGGCACCGAACCGACGAGGGACATGTTTGCCGACGTAGACGATCTGCCCGTGCTTTCGATCAACAGTTCCGACCCCGTGGGGCTGGGGCTCGTTCCGAGTGCCGAGGACTCGGGCAAAGACAACGTCTACGCCATCGTGCAGCACGACTATTTTGCCCGACAGATCAGAAGCTTTCACGCCTGTTTCCCCTTTAAGCGCCTTGGCGCGGCGGTTGCCGAGCAGCGCCGCTCGCAGATCGGCGAAGAGGAAGTGCGGCGCGCCTGCGGTGAATTTGGAAGTACCTTTGAGGTTGAGTGCTATAAAGAGCAGAACATCGATCCCGAAGAGGCGTTTGAGAATCTGCGCGCCGCCGTGAATACGCTCATTGAGCGCAAGGTCGATGCCGTGATTTTGCCCTGGATTGACGGCACGGATGCACAGTTTCGGGAGATCCTGACGATTTTGACGCGCCACGGCATTCCGACGTTTTCGCAGATCGGGGAAGAGTTCGTGGCCCGCGGAGCGCTTTTGGGCGTCGGCGCCACGAACCTCGACAACTACGGCTACTTTGCCGCCAAAGCCATTGCCCGCGTGCTCGAGGGCGCGGTTCCCCGTTTTATCAACCAGAAGTTTTTGCCCACCAACGGCTTGGTGATCAACCTTAAGACTGCCATGCAACTTGGCTGGAAGCCCCCCTTCGGGCTCCTTATTACGGTGGAAAAGGCGTTTACGACCCACAGTCCCAAGGTGCGCTAAGCGCACCTTCCTGCCTGCTTCGTGCCCGTATTCCGGGCCCGAACGCTCGGGCATCAAATCCGCACGCGCGCCACGGGTTGCACGGAAATTTCGCTCGTCACTTCCTGATAGGCCATGACGGGAAGCTCGTAGAACTTCGATTCGATCAGGCGTCGCACGTAGCGGCGGATGTCCATGCTCACCATCAGCACGGGCTTTTGCGTGCTCGTGCGGAATTTTCCGGCGGCCTCTCCCACCGCGTTCAAAATCCTTTGGCTTGAAGCCGGATCAAGCGACAGGAAGGCGCCCGCCGATGTCTGGCGAATCGCCTTGCGGATCGTCTCTTCGACATTGGGCTCCATCATGATGACGGGCAGCATGTTCTGGCCCTTGGAGTACATGTAGCTGATCTGGCGCTTCAAGGCTCCGCGCACATACTCGGTGAGCATGACGACGTCCTTTTCCTTGGGCGCCCAGTCGATGAGGGCCTGCAGGATGGTTCTCAAGTCGCGAATCGAAATCTGTTCCTGCACGAGGCGCTGGAAGATGTCCGAGATGCGCTGCACGGGCAGCAGACGCGTGACTTCGCGCACAAGGTCGGGCGCGCGCTCTTCCATGCGGTCCAAAAGGTATTTGGTCTCCTGCATGCCGATAAAAGTGGCCGCGTGCCGCGTCAACAGGAGCGACAGGTGATAGGCAAGAATGCGGCTGTGCTCCATGCACAGAATGTCGGCTTTGGTGAGCGAAGCCATTTTCTCGCGCGGCACCCAGATCGATTCCACCCCCGGCAGGAACGCGTCCCCCGTGAGATACGGAATGCCCAGAAGGTCGAGGTTGGCCTTCTTTTCGCGCACGATCACGTGATCCTTCATGAGCTGCCCCGAGGCAAGGGGGATTTCATTGAGGTTGAGCACGTAGGTAAAGCTCGCTAGCGTCGGGTTCGGGCGAATGTTGATGCCCGGAAACGGCACCCCGAGATCAAAGTACAGGGCGCGGCGCAGTTCCACGAGCTCGCTGTTCATGGCGTTGTAGTCCATCGCTTCTCCGATATCGGGAGAAATATCGAGAATGATGGGCACGGTGGGCGAAAATTCTTCGCCCGCCTGCGTGACGCGCTGCGGCTTCTTCTGGCCCGGGGCGGTGAGAGTCTTTTTGAGTTCCCTCTGGGCATCGGGCTTTTGGGGGGCGTTCTTTACGACGAGCAGCGTCTTGCCGAAAAGCCACACGGCAGCCGCCATGGTAAAGAGCTGGGGCTTGGGAAAGCCCGGAATGAGTGCCAACAGGAAGATAAGGCCGCCCGCCATCTGCAGGGCTCGGGGCTGATCGAAGAACTGGCGCCCGACCTGCGCCCCCACGTCTTCACGGGTGTCGCCCGAGCGGGTGATCAGGATGCCCGCAGAAATAGACACGAGAAGCGACGGGATCTGGCTCACGAGGCCGTCGCCGATCGTGAGAATGCCGTAGGTGTGCAGCGCGTCGCCCGCGGTCATACCGTTTTGCGTCATGCCGATGATGGTGCCGCCCACGATGTTGACGACGGTGACGACCATACCCGCGATGCTGTCGCCCTTCACAAACTTCATCGCGCCGTCCATGGCGCCGTACATCTTGCTTTCCATCTGTACGTTGGTGCGGCGCCTCTGGGCTTCTTCCATGTCGATGACGCCGGCGCGCAAGTCGGCGTCGATGCTCATCTGTTTGCCGGGCATGGCGTCGAGCGTAAAGCGCGCCCCTACTTCGGCCACGCGCTCAGCGCCCTTGCTGATCACCAAAAACTGCACGATGGTCAGAATCAGGAAGACCACGGCACCCACGACGAAGTTGCCGCCGAGCGCAAAGTCACCGAACGTGAAGATGATTTCACCGGCGTCGGCCTGCAGCAGAATCAGGCGCGTCGTCGTGATGTTAAGGCCCACGCGAAAGAGCGTCGTGAAAAGCAGCATTGTCGGGAAGACCGAAAATTCCAACGGGGTCTTCACGTACATCGCCATCATCAGCATCAGGAACGACAGCGTCAGATTGGCGCCAATGAGCGTATCGACAAGGGGCGTCGGAAGCGGCACGATCATCAGTGTGATGACGACCACCAGAAGCGCCACCAGGGCGACGTCGTTGTGGCGCGTGATCGTCTCTACGATCCCGCCGGCCTTATTCATAAATCTCATCGTGCGTCGTCCTTCATTCGATTGCCGGCCAAATGCAGAAATTGATTGCGCGCCTGTTCGGCTTCGGCTTTGCGGCCCTGCAGCCAAAGGGCCTGCGCCTTAATGAGGTGCAGCGTGGCCTCTTTACTCGAGAGAGCGCCCGATTTGAGCGCAGCGTTGACGGCTGCAAGCGCCGCTTCGCCGTCGCCTTTTTCCACGGCAACGGCCGCCTGACCGGCTTTGGCAAAGCGCCAGTCGCTGCTCTCAGGTTCGCTCAGTTCTTCGAGCGCTTCATAGATGCGGCCTGCTCGCTCTTCCAGACCCATGCGGAAAAAAAGAAAAGCAAGAACGCTCAAAGTGCGGCGTTCGTCGCGCGTCAAAGTGATGTCCGCCATCGCTTCTAGCCTCCGAGCATCAGGCCGCGATAGGCCGAAAGCAGCATCCCGTTTTGCAAAAGAGGCACGATTTCCTTTTCAAGGAGCGCTCGAATCTTGGGATTGTCGCTTTTGCGCAATTTTTCCAGAATGGCTTCCAACTGGGACTGAAAAACGGCCGGATTGACGAGCGTGCCGTCGCCGACGTTCGGGCACAAAAGGCTTTCGGCAGCCGTGCGGCTGTTGACGGCCCCGTAAAGGGCTTCCAGCCCCGTGTGCTGCAGCATGCTCGAGGCAAGTTCCCTGGCCTGCGGCAGGCGCCCTTCTTCGGGCATCGACAAAAGCTCCTGAATGCCGATCGAAGGATTGAGGATGGATTGAATCGACTGCGTCATGGTGCCTCACTCACGGTGGTGTTGTCAGTGCCTTGCAGCGTCAAGAAGCGCCGTGAGGGTGCGCAACACGTTTTCCAGAAGGGCCGCCGAAACTTCGCTTTCCTGCATGCGTGCGGTGAGGATCAGAGAGTCGCGAAAAAGCGCTGCCTGCACGGCACGCTCGGCAAAGCGCTTCCAGTGCACGGCTTCGGCAATGCGTCGGTAGTGGGCCGCGGCTTCAGTGCTTTGGACGGGGCGCGAGAGGATGAGGGCAAGCTCGGGCGCGGATTGCGTGCCGGTTTTTTGCAGCGTCAGCGTGCCAACGTCGTCGATCACAAGCGTTGCGCGGCCCTCCTCGTTGAGCGCGAGCGACGGCAGTCCGAGACGCTCGCCGAAGGCGTTGATTTCATAGTCCCACATACTTCCCCGTCCTTATTCCAAAGAAGCCAGATACTCGTCCTCGCGCTCGACAGCCTCGTCAATGGCAGCCTGCACGGCGTCCATAACGGTCATGCGCCCCTTTTCGTCATCAAAAAGCGCCACCGGGAATTTGCGCACCGCCCCCATGAGTTCCTGCACAAAGAGCACCTCGTGCTCGATGTCGGGGGCGGCGGCCTTGGCGCAGATGCTCTGAATCTGCCGCGCTCCCAGATAATGGTTGCCTCTGAGGGCAACAATTTCCGAAAGCAGGTCCATCGACTTCATGGGGCACACATGCACGCCGTGCACCTTGTCCCAACGGTCCATCACGTCTTCACACAAGCGGTAGGCGCTTTGCGTCAGGCGCACGAGCCCAAGCTTGGTGTGCACGCTTTCAAGGTGGGCGCGGCCCATGGACGGTGTTTCACTGTCAATATCCGAACTGATGGCGGCAAAGAGAAAGTCCATGGCTTTTTCAAAATTGTCGCCGTACTTGGCCTTGATGTCGGCAAAGACTTCGTTGACGCTTGAAAATTCCCCGACGCTCTGTCGGTACAGATCGCGCCCTGCGTCCGGTCCCCCCACTTCGGGAAAGTCCCCCGCAGTGACGGCCCCGGTGAGACCGAGTTTGATGGTCTGAAGGTTTTCCTTTTGGTAGTCGGCTAAAAGAGCGCGCACTTCGCTCTTACGGGCCGGATCGACCGATGCGTCCTCTTCAAGGGCTTCCAGGGCCCAAGAGAGCGCGCACCATGCATCCGTCGGGTCGCCGAAAGCCTGCTGCAGTGCGTGCCGCATGGCCTGACGGTTGGCAGCCTGCTTGAGCGAGTCGACGAGCTGGTGCATTTTTTCGGACTTGCCCGCCTCGTGCATGAGCACTTCATACATGCGGCGCAGTTTTTCGGCGATGTCCGATGCGTCGCGTTCCTTGCGCTCGTCGATTTCATAGTCGTCGGTGCTGTCGACGGCAAACCCCAGTTCTTCAGCCGCATCGGCAAGAATGGATTCGGGCGAAGCGCTCGCCACAACCGCATGCCCCATAAAAAGGCCCTTGGAAGCCTCGGCGGCATGGGCGGCCTGCGCAGTGCCGAAAGCAGATTGCGCGGCATTCGTGTTAATGGCATCAACGGACATACTTCAATCCAGTAAATGGGGCCCGAGTGAACATCTGATTATTCTACTTAAGCCCCGAGGTCTCACAAAGCCGTCGCCTCGGGCGGGGTGTTAAAATTTTGCGCAGCCTACGGTGCCGATCCTTCTACGATCGGCCTTACTTTTTCTCGGAAACCGCACATGACTTTGGACGAACTCTTCACCGCCGCCTCCCGACTGTACGGGTTTGAAACACCTGTAGCCGACGAACACGGCACGTACGCCCTGCTGTGCGGCCATGCCGAACTCACAGTGGCCCCCGATTCAGACACGCAGGCCCTGCTTTATGCGCCCGTTTCGGATCCCGTGCCCGAAATGGACGGGGTGCTTGCGGATGCGCTGCTACAGGCCAATCACCTCTTTGCCGGCACCCGCGGAGCATCCTTCGCCAAAGACCCCGACTCGCAGCGCTTGTGCCTGCAGCAAATGCTCGAGCTTTCGCACCTTGACGGTGAAAGCTTTGCGGCGGCACTCTCGACCTTTTTAAGTGAAGTCGAACGTTGGCAGGTCATCGTCGGGCAACGGCTCCTCCAAGAAAACGAGGCGTCCTCGTCATTGCCCGCTTCCCAAGAGAGGAGCACGGACACACTGCCGCCCTTTGGTCCGGCGGGATGGATGGCCGTCTGACGCGCCCAAACCCGGCTTACACCTCAAACGGCCCGCAGTCGATGCGGGCCGTTTGTGTCAGAGGCCGAGATCAGCCCAAAATGCGCGCTCGCGTCTGGTTGGTACTCTGCTGAAGTTCATTCTGGGTCTGAATCGACTTTTGAATGACTTCCTTCAACGCATCCTTCAGACTGTCGAGCTGTGAGACATAGGCGCGCAACATCTCGATTTCAGCATCGCGCTCCTTCATGTTGGCTTCAAACTGGCTGCTCACAAAGTCCTTGACGCTACCGACGGCCTGACCGCCCGACTCGATCATCTTCGTGTAGCCGGCAATCCTGGCGTTGTTCGACTGCAACGTTGCAGCCTGCAGCCCGGGGTCTTGAATCTTGGCCGCATCCTTAAGAGACGTCCCCGTTGCCTTGATGGTATAGATGGAAGCCCCGAGCTGAATGAGCGAAGCCGTAAGGCTCATAGCCAGATTGACAGCCGCTTGGGAGCGAATATCTTTGGCCTGTGTTTTCATTTTGTCGACGATCGCCTTGGACTCATCGGCCCGTTGCTCGTTCGTCGCGCGACGCTGCTGGTCCGTAAGTTCCGTGACAAGCGCCATCGCCGAAGCACCGAGTGAAGGCACCCCGGAGCCGAGCGAAATGAAGTCGATCGAGCAAGCGGGACTCTTTAATGTCGGCAAAGAGTCCGACGAAGGCGTGGTTTGTTTGGGGGTCGGCACTGTGTCCGCATCTTTTGTGCCCGCGGGCTTGTCCACCCCGCAGGTTTGCTGCACCGTCTGAGGTTTGCCGATATCCCAGACGGTCGACGGACCGTCCTTGATGGATTGAATATTGGTCATGACAGTATTCCTTGTCAGGCTGCCGAAGGATTGGCGGTCAGAATCGCCGTTGCGGTCTGACTGCAGTCTTCCAGAATTTCCTTGACGTCCGTCATCAGCTGATCGGAGGCCTTAAGCTCTTCTTCAATGAGCTCCTGACTCATCTTGATGTTGTTGCGCAACTGTTCGAGAACGGCGTCGATGTCGACCTTGTTGGCTTCGATATGCGCAAGATTGTAGTTGCTCACGGCAAGCCCTGCGCTCGTGACGGCCGAGCCGATCCCGGTGACGCCTTGGGCAATGTTGCCGACGCTGGAAACTTTGCTCATGGCGCTCATGGCCTTGGCAGCGTTGCCGGTCATCTCGCTGACGGATTGAACAACCTTGCCGCTCGAAGCAGCCGAACTGGCGCCGAAAGAAACGGCGATGGTGGTCAGCATCACCGCAAGGTTCATGCCGAATCCGAACCACTGGGCGGCTTCATCGCTCATGCCCATGGCTTTGCCGAGCTCAGTAAAGCCCGCCGCCAGACTGTACTTGCCGTCTGAGGCAAGCGACACGATGCTGTCGGTTGTGGCCAAAAGACCGATGGTCCCGGCCACAATCAGGCCGACATTGCCCGTACAGGCACCCACGGCGATGGTTGCCACCGAGGCAATCGCGCCAAAAATGGCACCGATGATCTGAAAGGCCTTACAGAACTTGTCCCACCAGGACTGGTTCTTGAGCTCATCGAGCTGCTTTTTGATTTCTTCGAGGCGCTTTTCGCCTTCAGCCGACATCTGCTCGCCCTGCACTTCGAGGTTGTTGACGGCCGACTGCACGCCGTTGCGGCGCTGCTCGTCAGCAACGGCCTGTAAAAGCGTGTCGACCGAAACTCCGCGCATTGAAAGCGGCAGTTCGGGCAAATCGAGCGTGTCGAGAAGCTCGGCGGGCGACAT
>CAMAHM010000033.1 GCA_945834535.1 uncultured Sutterella sp.
TTTTGGTTGGTGTAGATGCACAGGTCGCCCGCGATTTTGAGCGAAGCGCGCACCACAGCTTCGGCATCCATGTCGGTGTGCTCGCGCAGCGCACGGGCCGCCGAGAGCGCATAGTTGCCGCCCGAACCGATCGCGGCGATGCCGCCTTCGGGCTCGATCACGTCGCCGTTACCCGACAAAATCAGTGTGGTGTCGCGGTCGGCTACGATCATCATGGCCTCAAGATTGCGCAGCGCCCGATCCGTGCGCCAAAGCTTGGCCAGTTCCACACTGGCGCGCATCAGAATGCCCGAGTGCTTTTCGAGCATGCCCTCAAAGCGCTCCATGAGCGTGAAGGCATCAGCCGTAGCCCCGGCAAAACCCACGAGAATGCGGTCGTGAAACACACGGCGCACCTTGCGGGCCGTTCCCTTGAAGACGACATTGCCGAGCGTAACCTGACCGTCGCCGCCGATGGCAACACGCCCCGGGGTGCGCACGCAGACAATGGTGGTACCGTGAAACTTTTCCATGCTCGTCTCCAATCGATGCGGAAAAATAAGAACCGGCCCGTCTGTCGGAGCCGAAAAGCCGGACTTTAAGGGAGAGAAAACAAAAAAGGAAGGCACGCAACCTCCCCTTTTTGTACGATTTTGCAAAAGAATGCGGCGCCTCCTCGAGAGAGGCACTCGGGCGCGATTAGTCGCCGAACATCTTCTGCTTGATTTCGCGACGTTCCTGCGCTTCGAGCGAGAGCGTGGCGGTCGGACGCGCCAGAAGGCGGGCCACACCGATGGGTTCGCCCGTTTCTTCGCAGTAGCCGTATTCACCGTCATCGATGCGCTGGATGGCGGCCTGCACCTTCTTCAGAAGCTTGCGTTCGCGGTCACGCGTGCGCAGCTCCAAAGCGTGTTCTTCTTCAATGGTGGCACGATCGGCGGGATCGGGCACGACGGTCGATTCGCGCAGGTTCTCGGTCGTCTGACCGGCGTTGTGACGCAGTTCAGCTTCCATCTTGCTCAGGCGATCGCGGAAGAAGGCAAGCTGACGCTCGTCCATGTAGTCCTTGTCGCTCATTGCAAGAATTTCCTGCTCGGTCAAAAGTTTCTTCGTTGCCATGTTGTTTCCAAAAGCTCACTGAGCGCGTCGTCTCCGTATGAGACTCCGACGCGTGAAAACCACTCGGGAAGTCAGGCTTCGAGCCTTCGCGAAAGCCCCGGATGCGAGACCTTTGAAAGGTTCGGCACTTGCAGGAAGTATCGATTTTTCAAACCGATGCACCTATCCCCAAACATTCCCCGAAATTTTTGAGCCCGCACAATAGCACAGATTCCACCGTGCTCATAGGCCGCTTTGTCCCAATTGCCGACAGTCTGCGATTAATTCCCGAAATTACAGACGCCGCTCTCCACTCTGCGAAACGCGGGATTCAAGACTCAGGGCTCGGCGAGGCAGGTCTGAAAGCCCTTGAGGATGGCTTCCTGCGGCAAATTGCGGCCGATGATCACGAAACGCGTCTGCGGTTTTCTCTCGCCCCAGGGGCCGAGCACGTCGGCACCGAACACCATGTGCACGCCCTGCACCACGCATCGCCGATCGGTCCCCTTCATGTAGAGCACACCCTTGTAGCGCAGCATGTCGGGCCCATAGACCGCAATCAGACTCTGCACGTACTGCTCAAAGCGCGGCGGATCAAAGGGCTTGTCGGATTCAAACACGAAGGCCTTGACGTCATCCTCGTGATGGTGATGATGGTGGCGCCCGGTGAGAAACGCAGGATCCACATCGAGGATGTCGTTCATATTAAAGCCCGCCAAATTGAGCACCTTGTCGACGGCCACCTCTCCCATATGCACGGCTTCGATCGGGGCGCGCGGGTTCATCGAAACAAGGCGCTCGACGAGCGCGTTGTATTCTTCGTCGCTCACGAGATCCTTTTTGGAAATGAAGATGCGGTCGGCAAACGCCACCTGACCGCGGGCTTCGCCTTCCTTGTCAAGCGTCTCCTGAGCGTGTTTGGCGTCGATCAGCGTCACCACGCCGTCCAGGCGGAAAAACGCCGCCACCGCGTCGTCCATAAAGAAGGTCTGGCACACGGGGCCCGGGTTGGCCACGCCCGACGTTTCAATCACGACATAATCAAAGTCGGCCTCGCCCTTGTCGCGGGCAATGCGCAGCTTGGTGAGCACGCGCGAGAGGTCGCCGCGAATCGTGCAGCAGATGCAGCCGTTATTCATCGTCACGATCTGTTCGGCACCGTCCTTGACGATGAGGTCCGTGTCGATGCTCTCTTCGCCGAATTCGTTTTCCACCACGGCAATCTTGTAGCTGTGGTTTTCCGAAAGAATGCGGTTTAAAAGCGTGGTCTTGCCCGCGCCGAGAAAGCCGGTGATGATGGTGACCGGAATATCGGGCTCGGCGGGCATGTCGTAGTCTTGCGTCATAGTCTTTTCCAAAGGCACGACGGGGCGCGCACCGAAGCGGTCGCACCCCGTTGAAGCGTTTTTTTGTACGGACGCTATTTTAGGCGCCCGTCTGCAGGCTGCTTAAAAATCCCGCAACAAAAGATGCAGCCCCTTGAGATACTCGCCTTCCGGATAGGTCATCAGCAGCGGATGATCGACCCCGGCGCCGAAGCGCTCGATCGCCCACGCATCGCGCCCGGCATCGAACACGGCCCCGGCGACGATCTTTTGAAAGAGATCGACGTCGATTGCGCCCGAGCAGGAGAAGGTAAAAAGGTGCCCGCCCTCGCGCAGCAGCCGCAGACCGTTCAGATTGATGTCCTTGTAGGCGCGGGCGGCACGATCCACATGGTAGTGGCTCGAAGCAAACTTGGGGGGATCCAAAATGACGAGGTCAAAGGTTTCGCCCTCTTCCCTTAAGCGTCGCAGGGCGGCAAAGACATCGTCTTCGACCCAGCGCAGGGTCGACTCGTCAAAGCCGTTCAATTGTGCGTTGGCCCTGGCGCGCGAGAGAGCCTCGGCCGAGGAGTCGATGGACACCACCTCTTGGGCGCCCCCCTTGGCGAGCGCCAGAGAAAAGCCGCCCGTGTAGCAAAAGCAGTTCAGCGCCCGCAGACCGCGGCCGTGACGGCGCTTGAATTCCTCGGCAAGGCGCTGGGCCGAAAGGCGGCTTTCGCGCTGATCGACGTAAAACCCCGTCTTGTGGCCGACGCGCACATCGACCCCGTACTTCACGCCGTCTTCGACGACTTCAATGAGTGCCGGGGGCTCGTCACCCGCAAGGCACCCGATGCGCTCTTCAAGCCCCTCGCGGCGGCGCGTGGCGGCGTCGGACCGGTCAAAGATGCCCCGCGCCCCCGTGAGTTCCATAAGGTGCCGCCCGATTTCTTCGCGTCTGGCTTCCACCGCAGCACTCTGAAACTGCGTCACGAGCCACGGCCCATACGCGTCGACAATGAGTCCGGGGATTCCGTCGGCTTCGCCGAACACGAGGCGCCTTGCGTTCGTGCGCTCCAAAAGCGGTTCCCGCGCCTCAATTGCCTGCGCAAGGCGCGCGCGCAAAAAGGCGGGATCGTCGACGGCAACGTCGTCCCGGAAGGTCCACATGCGCACCCGCAGGGTCGAGGCGGGCGAATAGGCGCCAAGCCCCAGCACACGGCCTTCAGAAGAGACGACGCGCACGGTTTCGCCCGCCGCAGGACGGGCCGCCACGCGCGCGACGGCCGTGTCGTACACCCAGGGGTGACGACGAAGAAGGCTTTTTTCCTTGCCTTTTTTCAAAATGACGTCAATCATCGTTCTACTTCTACTCTTCACTATGTTTAGACGGAGATCACGCCCTTAAACACGATCTCAGCAGGCCCCGTCAAAAAGACGCTCTTGTCCTCGCCCTGCCAGGCAATTGTCAAAAGCCCGCCCTTCATCTGAATGTCCACGGTCTCGTCAAAGACGCCGCGCCGCATGCCCGCGACGGCCGCAGCACACGCGCCCGTGCCGCAGGCAAGCGTTTCGCCCACGCCGCGCTCATAGACGCGAAGGCGTGCGTGCGTACGGTCCACAGGCTCAAGAAAGCCCACGTTGACGCGGTTAACGAACGCCGGATGCTTTTGAAAATCAGCCCCGACGGCTTCAATCTCGGCCCCCATCGCGTCGCCCACGATCTTGACGGCGTGGGGGTTGCCCATCGAAAGTACGCTCACCCAGTTGTCTTCGCCCCCGGCGCGAATCTGCCAGAGCGTATCGGCCGCGCGTGTGAGGTGCGAAATCCCGTCCGTCACAAAGCCGCAGTCTGCGGGGGCAAAGGAAGGCGCTCCCATGTCGACCGTCACGCGTCCGTCATCACACACTTCGGGCGCGATGATGCCGCGCATCGTCTCGCACAAAATGCGCCTTTTGTCCGTGAGTCCCTCGTCGCGCACAAAGACGGCAAAGCAGCGCGCGCCGTTGCCGCACATTTCCACTTCGCCGCCGTCCTGATTAAAGATGCGGTACTTGAAGTCGGCTTTGTCGGTCTGCGGCCTCTCGACAACCAGAAGCTGATCGCAGCCCACGCCAAAGCGCCTGTCGCAGAGCCTGCGAATCTCATCGCGCGTGAGCTCAAAAGGCGCGTTCCAGGCATTGATCATCACAAAATCATTGCCCGCGCCCTGCATTTTGGTAAAACGAAGTTCCATGGTTCCTAATGTTTGAATCAATGTCGCAAGCCGTCAATAGACACTCGGCTCGCCCTCGGGGCGCGTCTTAAAGCGACGGTGCGTCCACAGATACTGATCCGGGAAACGCCGCACCCAGCGCTCGAGCTCTTGGGTCACGCGCAGCGTATCGGCCTCGGGATCGCTGCTCGGAAAATCCTTCCAGGGTTCGGTGAGGTGCACCGTGTACCCTTCGGGTGTGATTTCCGCCACACACATGTAGACGCGGGCACGGGTGACGCGCGCCAGACGGCTTGCCATCGCCACGGTGGCGGCGGGCACGCCGAAAAAGGGCACGAAGATCGAGTTACTGCGCCCGTGATCCATGTCGGGCAGATAGTAAAAGGGCAGCCCCTCGCGCATCAGGCGCACGATGGCCTTCATGTCCTGCCCGTGGCCGGTTTTCGCCAAAAGCACGGGGTTGCCAAAGCGCGTGCGCCCCTCGTAGGCCGCCTTGTCCCAGACGGGATTGGTCTGCCTTTGATAAATCGAGCAGCCGCGGGCATGCTGGCACAGCCCGATGCCGGCGGCGTCGAGCCCGAGAAAATGGGGGGAAATGATGAGAATGGGCTCACCGAGATGCTGCTTGAGCTCGTCGAGCCCCTCGTAGCGAATGAGGCGCGCCACATCCTCGTGCGAGCCCGCCCACAGCACGCCGTGATCGAGCGTGGCGCAGGCGAGGTTGCGGAAAACGCCGCGGGCGATGCGCTCGCGCTCGTCTTCGGCCATCTCGGGAAAGCACAGTCGCAGGTTGGTGAGCGCCACGTGCCGGCGGTCCGAAAGCAGCGCCCACATCAGACGCGCGAGCAGCTCGGCCAGAGCACGGCGAAGCCGCAGCGGCACAAAGCGCATGCCCCTTACGGCCGCCACGCCGAGGTGTGAAAAAAAATTGGATCCCATACTCTCCCGGTCCGCTGAGGACTGTCGCTCCCTCGCAACGGCAGCCGTGTCGCTTGCCTCATCGGGGGACGATTCAATTAAGATGACGCAATTATGCACTGTGCCGCCGCACCGCCGACAATTTCGTCGGGCGATGAGCGTGCGTCGGCGTCCATTCAAAACCCTTATGAAACTTTGCTCCGCTCTTCGTGCCTGCGCTCTCACTACGCTTGCGGCGGCCTGTCTGGCCGGTACCGCAGCCTTGGCGCAGCCCGCGGCTCCCGCCCACACGCTCACGCGCGACCTGCTCTCGCAGATCCTGACGGCCGAACTTGCGCTTGAGCGCGGCAACGCCGAAGCGGCCTGGCGCGCCTACTGGGCTGCCGCCAACCAAAGCGGCTACGCCGAACTTGCTCAAAAAGCCCTTGAAGCCGCGCAGGCCCTTGAAGACGACAAAGCCGTCGAAAAAGCCACGCGCTTATTAAATAAGCTCGATCCGGACAACCGCCACATCCTGCTCAAAAAGGCGCGCGAAGACTTTGAGGCCGGCCGCTTTAAGGAAGCTGCCGAACGAGCCGCAGCGGCTCTGGCGCAGGTCGAAGACCCGGTGCCCGATTTGGAAGACCTCGCCTCGCTCGTCGATCGCGTCGATGAAAAAACGCGCTTTTATGAAGCCTTCGTCACGCTGACAAAGAGCTACAAGGATGAGCCTTCGGTGGAACTTTTGTGCGCCCACGTTGCGGCAGCGGCCAAAATGCGCGAAAAGGCGCGCGACCATGCCGTGCGCGCCTTCGAAGCGGCGCCCGACAATCCGCATGTGCTGCTGCGTGCGGCCGATTTTGAATTTCAAATTGACCCCAAGCGTGCTGCCGAGCGCCTTGAAGCCTTTGCCGCCGAACATCCTTCGGTCATTGAAGTGCGTCTGGCTCTGGCGCGTGCGCTTTTGAAGGCGGGCGAACGGGACAAACTGCAGCACGTGCTCGCGCAGCTTGAAAAGGACCATCGCAACAGCGCCCGCGTGATGTTCGTGCTCGGCATGTTTGCCGAAGAGTCGGGGCTTCTTACCAAGGCCGAAAGCCACTACAAGCGCTACCTCGTGCTTGTTGCCAAGGATCCCAAGTCGGGCATGACGGCCGACGGCGCCTATGTGCGCCTGGGGATGGTGATGCTCGCTCAGCGGCGCACCGAAGAGGCGATTACTTGGCTTCACAAGGTGCAGTCGGGCGACAAGTATCACGCCGCGCGACTTAAGGAAGCCGAACTTCTGACGGGGCTCGACCGCGTGGACGAAGCCTGCCGCGTCCTTAAAACCATGCGCGCCGACAGCGACGCGCAAAAGGCGGGGTTCGTCAAGCAGTGCGCTCAGATCCTGATGCGCAAGGACCGCAAGGCCGATGCACTCGACGCGCTCGTGGAAGTGACGGCGCTCGCGCCCGAAGACACCGATCTTTTGTACCAGACGGCCATGCTTGCCGTGCAGCTTGAGCGCATTCAGACGGCTGAAAAACTGCTCACGGACTATATTGCCAGGCAGCCCGAAGACGCCAACGGCTACAACGCCCTCGGCTACATGTGGCTTTCCCGGGGACTGGAAACAGAACGGGCCGCCGAGATGATCGAGCGTGCCATGAAGCTGAGCGACGGCAAGGATGCCTACATCGTCGACTCCATGGGCTGGCTGCGGTACACGCAAAAGCGGCTCGATGAGGCCGAGACGCTTTTGCGCCGGGCGCAGAACGCCAATCCGGGCGACGCGGAAATCGCCCTGCACCTTGCCGAAGTTCTCATCGTTCGCGGCAAAGCGCAAGAAGCCCGCGGACACCTTGAATCGGTCCTTGAGGGCGAACCGGACAACGCCAAGGCTAAAGCCCTTTTACAACAAATTTCGCCGACACAACACTAACCAAGAGAGACCATCATGCATTTTTCGTTTGGCCGCCGTACCTTCCTTGCACTCGCTTCGAGCCTGATGCTCGCCGGGTGTGCCTCGATGTTCGGGCCCTCCGACACTCAGCTGTCGGGGCGCTTTGCGCTCAGCCTGAGCGAGTCCGACGGCGGACAGAGCTTCTCGGGCCACTACCGACTCAATCGCACGCGTGAAGCCACGCGCCTTGAGCTTCTGTCGCCCGTCTACACGACCGTGGCGCGCATCGAAGCCGACGGCAACGGCAACAACGCCGTGCTCTGGCGCGGTGACAAGGAGGCTGCCAAGGGCGCCGACATCGAATCGCTGATCAAGGAGTCCTTCAACATCGCCCTGCCCTACAAGGCGCTCGAATCCTGGCTCGAAGGCGAGCCCGCCGGCCGCGACGCCCGTCCCAAGGGCCCCAACGCCTGGAGCGAGCAGGGGTGGCTTGTGCGCGTGCTGCGCCGCAACAGCGCGGGCAAGCTCACCTCGCTTGCGCTTTCGACCGACAACGACGACGCTCCCGTGCAGGTGCGTCTCGTGCTCACGCTCGAGCGTTAACATTGGGGATTTGTCGCCCATTGCTTTTGAAGGACATGCATCATGCGCACCGCACAGCAGTTTGAACAACATCGGACTTCGTCCTTTACGCGCCCCGTGACGCTCACGAGCGAAGCCGGACGCCGCACCTATCGCACGGGCGACAAACTCACCAATCTGGCCGCTCCGGCCAAAATGAATCTTTTTCTGCACGTCACGGGCCGCCGCGAAGACGGCATGCATCTTTTGGAGAGCCTCTTCGTGCTGATCAATCTTGAAGACACGCTCGAAATCACGCTCACGGACGACGGCGTCATTGAACGCACGGGCGACATCGTGGGAGCGACGAGCGACGATCTGTGCGTGCGTGCCGCAACTCTTTTGCAGGAAGTCTCGGGCACGCACCTGGGCGCAAAGATTCATGTCGTCAAACGCATCCCGAGCGGCGCGGGTCTGGGCGGGGGATCGTCGGACTGCGCCACGACCCTCATTGCCCTCAACCGTCTTTGGGGGCTTAACTACTCACGCCAGAAGCTCATGCAGCTCGGCGACAGGCTGGGCGCGGACGTCGCCTTTTTCATCTACGGGCAGAACGCCATTGCCCGCAGTACGGGCAGTGAACTCACGGCCCTTGAAGTGCCCGAAGGCTGGTGGGCTCTGCTGATGCCCGGGGTGCCGACCTCGACGCACCGCATCTTCGCCGATCCCGACTTGACAAGAAACACTAAATCCCTGACAATTCCCGTCCTTTCGGATCGGATTCGCGCGTGCTGGCCCGCCCTGTACGGTCACAACGACCTGCAGCCCGTGGCGGCGCGCATCAACCCTCAGATTCAGACGGCGCTTGCGCATCTGGGCGACTCGGCCCGCATGACGGGATCGGGATCGGCCGTGTTTGCCGCTGCCGCAACCCCCGACGACGCACAAAAACTTTTGGGCAGCGTGCCCGAAGGCATGCGCGGTTGGGTCGTTGCAACACTCAGGCGTCATCCGCTTTTTGAGTTTTAGTCGAAACTTTAGGGCCGAGACGGCGAATCGGTTAGAATACTCGGGATTTTCGGCTTAGGGGTGTCGCCAAGCGGTTAAGGCACCGGATTTTGATTCCGGTATGCGAAGGTTCGAATCCTTCCACCCCTGCCAAACGAAAAAGTCGATTTTGGTTTTTCGGGAGATTCTTTCTCAAGAGGCTCCCTTTTTGTGTCGGAGCGGTTGCGCAGTACGGCAATCCGCAGGGTCAAAATCGGACGGCGTGTTGTTACTAAACGAATGAGCCGCGTCGCCCACAACGTTTATAGAGAACGAAATCATGGTTTCGGACAGTCTGAAGGTCTTCTCAGGCAACGCCAATCCCAAGCTCGCCCACGCGGTGGCGCAGTACCTCAACATCCCGCTCGGTCGAGCCACGGTCAACCGTTTCAGCGACGGCGAAGTGATGGTGGAAATCAATGAAAACGTGCGCGGCTGCGACGCTTTCGTGCTGCAGAGCACCTGTGCTCCGACCAACGACAATCTGATGGAACTCATGATCATGGTCGACGCGCTGCGCCGCGCTTCTGCGCGCCGCATCACGGCCGTGACCCCGTACTACGGCTACGCCCGTCAGGACCGCCGTCCCCGTTCGGCCCGCGTGGCTATTTCGGCCAAGGTTGTGGCCAACATGCTCCAGTCCGTGGGCGTGGACCGCGTGCTCACGATGGACCTGCACGCCGACCAGATTCAGGGCTTTTTCGACGTGCCCGTGGACAACATTTATTCGACCCCGGTTCTGCTCAATGACCTGCTGAGCCACCAGTACCCCGACCTGATGGTCGTCTCGCCCGACGTGGGCGGTGTGGTGCGTGCCCGTGCCATGGCAAAGGAACTGGGCGTGGATCTGGCGATCATCGACAAGCGCCGTCCGCGCGCCAATGTTGCCGAGATCATGAACATCATCGGTGAAGTCAAGGGCCGCACCTGCGTGATCACCGACGACATCGTCGATACGGCCGGCACCCTGTGCAACGCCGCCGGCGCCCTGAAGGAGCGCGGTGCCAAGCGCGTGCTCGCGTACGCCGCCCACCCCGTGTTCTCCGGCAACGCCATTGAACGCATCAAGAATTCGGCTCTGGACGAAGTGGTCGTGACCGACACCATTCCGCTGCGTCCCGAAGCCCTCGCCTGCCCGAAGATCCGCCAGCTCTCCTGCGCGCCTTTGGTGGGTGAAACGATTTCGCGCATTGCGCGTGAAGACTCGGTGAGCGAGCTTTTCAACGCTTAACGCTCATCGAACTTTTTGAACCTGCCCGCAGCTGGTCGCGGCCGCGGGCATCTTTCTTGTTTTTATTTTTGGAGTTACTCCCATGAAATTCGTCGCCACCTCTCGCCAGCAGCAGGGTACGAGTGCGAGCCGCCGCCTGCGCCGCGAGGCCAAGGTGCCGGGCATCGTCTACGGCAACAACGCTCCCGCCACGGGCATCGTTCTCGATCACAACGAGCTCTACTACGCTCTGCAGAAGGAAAAGTTCCACTCCTCGATCCTGACGATGGAACTCGACGGCGTTGAACAGCTCGTCGTGCTGCGCGCTTTCCAGATGCACCCCTGGAAGAACCAGGTTCTGCACTGCGACTTCCAGCGCATCGACCCGAACGCCAACGTCACGATGCGCGTGCCGCTGCACTTCTTCGGTGATGAACAGTCGCCCGCCGTGCGTGTCGACAAGGGCTTCGTGAGCCGCCTCGTCAGCCACATCGAAGTGTCCTGCCTGCCCAAGGATCTGCCTGAATTCATCGACGTCGATCTGTCGGGCATGACCAGCCAGACCACGCTGCGCGTGGCTGACCTCAAGCTGCCCGAAAACGTGACCGCCGTTTCCGCCGAAACCCCCATCGCCACCGTGACCACCATCGGCGGCGACGAGGCTGCTGCCGGCGAAGCTGCTGCTGCCGAGTAATCACTCGCATAAGCAGTGCGGGCGCGTTTTTTCCTGCGCCCGCACCGATCAGCGTTTCGACGCAGAACGTGGGTTCGTTTGGGCCGACACAAGCGCAGTGTTGTGCGCGTGTCCGGCCAAGCGAACCCTTTTTTCTTGTCCCCTCTTAGTCTTGCGACGCTCTCAAATTTCATGTCCGACACCTGCTCCCCTTTAACCGCTCTCACCGAGGCGCCCGAAACCGACGAGGCCGCCCGTGCGAGTGCCGATCTCGACACCCGCGCCCCCTTTGAAGCACTCGGGCTCTCGCGCCCTCTTGCCGAGGCGCTTGTCGACATGGGATTTGAAGAACCCACGCCCATTCAAAAGGCCGCCATTCCGGTGCTGCTCGCGGGCCGCGACGTGCTCGGGCAGGCCGCCACGGGAACGGGCAAGACCGCTGCGTTTGCTCTGCCTTTGATTGAGCGCTACGTCACGGGTGAAGCTCCCGCCGCGCCGCGCGTGCTCGTTTTAACGCCCACTCGGGAACTCTGTCTGCAGGTGAGCGAAAGCTTTCTTTCCTTTGCCCGCAACACGCCCTTAAAGCTTGCCCCCATCTACGGCGGTCAGGAATACGGCCGTCAGATCCGACTCCTGGCGCGCGGCGTGCATGTCGTCGTTGCCACCCCGGGCCGCGCAATCGACCATATGAGGCGCGGCACGCTCGATCTTTCGGAGATTGCCGCCCTCGTTCTGGACGAAGCCGACGAGATGCTCGACATGGGCTTTGCCGACGAACTCGAGGCCATTTTTGCCGAGCTTCCCGCCAAGCGTCAGACGGCGCTTTTTTCGGCCACGCTCCCCGAACGCATTCAGGGCATTGCCGCAAGCCACCTCACGGATCCCGAACACATCGCCATCGCCCGCAGTGCCGCCGAAGGGAGCACGCCGCGCGTGCCGCAGGTCGCGTACGTTGTCTCGCGCACGCACCGCTTTGCGGCCCTCGGACGCATTCTTGACCTCGAAGCGCCCGAACTTGCGATCTGCTTTGCCCGCACGCGTGTGGAAGTCGACGAAGTCACCGAAGCGCTCAGAAGCCGCGGCTTTGCCGTCGAAGCGCTGCACGGCGGCCTTGATCAGGCCAGCCGCGACCGCGTGATGAAGCGCGCCCGCGCCGGTGCCTGCGAAGTGATTGTGGCAACCGACGTTGCCGCCCGCGGGATTGATTTGGACAACCTCACGCACGTCATCAACCTCGGCATTCCCGCCTCGCTTGAAACCTACGTGCACCGCATCGGCCGCACGGGGCGCGCCGGGCGCTCGGGCCTTGCCATCACCGTGATCGAGCCGCGCGAGCATCGCCGCTTAAGAAGCATCGAGTCGCTCACCCGCGCCAAGGTGGAAATTCGAAGCGTGCCGAGCGTGACCGACGTGCGCGCCAAGCGCATGGAACTTACCCGCGCGGCCGTCGCCGAAGAGCTTCGCGCGGGCAATTTCGAGCGATTCCGCGTTGCTGTCGAGCAGCTTTGCGAAGAAGCCGATCCCTTTGATGTGGCCGCTGCGGCGCTGGCTTTGGCCGAACGGCTCTCCTCGGGCGGAGAGGACGAAGAAGAGATTCCCGCCGTCACGACGTTTGAAAGAAAGCCCCGAGCCGAGCGTGCCAAGCGCACCTTTGCCGAACCCGAACCGGGCATGACGCGTCTTTTTGTCGGCGCAGGGCGCGACATGGGCGTGCGTCCGGGCGACATTGTGGGCGCCATCGCCAACGAAGCGGGCATTGCCAGCAAGAGAATCGGCGCCATTGAAATCCTCGAGCGCTTCAGTCTCGTTGAAGTGGACGCGCCCGTTGCCAACGCTGTTATTGAAGCCTTGAGGGGCACGACCATCAAGGGCCGCAGCGTGACGGTGCGCCGCGATCGCCCCAAAAAGCAAACCGAAGGCGAGGCTGCCCCCGCTCGCTTTGCCGACGTCGCGCCCTCAGTCGAACCGACAGAGAGCGAGCCCCAGAAGAGGCAGCCCGAAGTCAAACCCAAATTCGAAAAAAAGCCCCGTCCCGAGCGCGCCAAGCGCGAAGAAGCTCCCGAACGGGCCCCGCGCAAGCGCTTTGAGGGCGACGCGTCGCGCTTTTATGAAAAACCCAAGAAGCGCGTCAAAAAGGACGCTGCCAAAAAGGGACCGGACAAAAAGTCCCGTCGCTGATTTTGTGAGGAACTGCCGTCATGGCCAATGAAAAACCCATCGCTCTCATTGTCGGTCTGGGCAATCCGGGCGACGAATACCGCGACACCCGCCACAACGTGGGCTGGCACTTTCTCGACGCACTGGCGCGTGAAAAGAACCTGCGCTTTACGGACGAATCCAAATTCTTCGGCCAGACGGCGCGTCTGCACACGCCCTCGGGCGAGGTGTGGCTCTTAAAGCCCACAACCTACATGAACCGTTCGGGCTCGGCCGTGCAGGCGATGGCCGCCTACTACAAGATCGCGCCCGAAGAGATTCTTGTCGTACACGACGAACTTGACCTGGTGCCGGGCACCATGAAGATGAAAAAGGGCGGCGGCAACGCCGGCCACAACGGTCTCAAGGACATTGCGGCGCGCCTGTCAACGCCCGAATTCTGGCGCCTCAGAATCGGCATCGGCCACCCGCGCCAGTTCTGCCCGCAGCAGCAGGTCTACGACTGGGTGCTCGGACGCCCGAGCGCCGAGCACGAAGAAGGCATTGCCAAGTGTCTGGAAGCCGCGCTGCGGACGGTCGACAACTTTGCCGCCGGCAACTTTGAGCGCGTCAAGCGCACGGTGGGCAAGTTTGCGACGCTTCCCAAGAGCGAGACAACGCCTGCAGTCAAGCCCGCCGAGAAACCTTCCCTCACTCTTTGAACGAATTTTTTTCAAGGACACCAACGTATGACCATTCGCCTTTTGATGAGTTCCTGCCTTGTGGGGCAGTGCTGCCGCTGGGACGCCAACAACGGCAAAAGCATCGTCACGCCCCGCCTGCATAAAATGCTCTGCGCCGGGGAAGTGGCCGTCATCTGCCCGGAATGCGCAGGAGGCCTTGACGTGCCGCGCCCTGCGGCGGAAATTGCGCCCGGGCATTGCGCCAAGTGCGTGCTCTCGGGCGCAGGACGCGTCGTCAACACGGCGGGCGAAGACGTCACCGCAGCCTATGTGAAGGGCGCCGAAGCGGCCGTGGCGCTGGCCAAAAAACACGGCATCCGCGTGGCGGTTTTAAAGGCCAAGAGCCCCTCTTGCAGCCCGGCCAAGGGCGTCTACGACGGCACCTTCACGCACACCCTCGTCGAGGGCTCGGGCGTTGCAGCTCAGGCGCTTGCCGACGCGGGCGTCACGCTTTTTGATGAAACCGAACTCGAAGCGGCGCTTGCTGCGCTTGACTGATTCGGCGTCTTTATAATTTTCAAATTACCTTTTGACTGCGGGGCCCCGTCGGGCCCCTTCGCCACGGCTCCGTCACTCGGGCCGGCACACTACACAGGAAACCACTTCAAATGGGACTTAAATGCGGCATCGTAGGCCTGCCCAACGTCGGCAAGTCGACCATCTTCAACGCCCTCACCAAGGCCGGCATCGCGGCTGAAAACTATCCCTTCTGCACGATCGAACCCAACGTGGGCATTGTCGAAGTGCCCGATCCCCGTCTGCAGGCGCTCGCCGAAATCGTCAAGCCCGAACGCATCGTGCCCGCAACGACCGAATTCGTGGACATCGCAGGTCTCGTTGCCGGTGCCAGCAAGGGCGAAGGCCTGGGCAACCAGTTTCTCGCCAACATCCGCGAATGCGACGCCATCGCCCACATCGTGCGCTGCTTTGAAGATGAAAACGTGGTGCACGTCGCTGGCCGCATCGCTCCCCTTGACGACGTGGCGGTGATCAACACCGAACTCGCGCTTGCCGACCTCGCCTCCGTCGAAAAGGCCCTTGCCCGCTACAGCAAGCAGGCCCGCTCGGGCGGCGACAAGGAAGCCCTGCGCCTTGTTGAGGTGCTCGAGAAGCTCCAGCCCGTGTTAAACGAAGCGCAGCCCGCGCGCACGGTCAAACTCACGAAGGAAGAACTTGCCGTCGTCCGTCCGCTTTTCCTTCTCACCTTAAAGCCCGTCATGTACGTGGCCAACGTCGACGATCACGGCTTTGAAAACAATCCCCTGCTTGACGCCGTGCGCGACATGGCCGCCAAGGAAGGCGCGCCCGTGGTGGCAGTGTGCGCCAAGACGGAAGCCGAAATCGCCGACCTCGATGACGAAGACAAGGCCATGTTCCTTGAAGACATGGGTATGCACGAGCCGGGCCTCAATCGCGTGATCCGCGCCGGGTACGACCTTTTGGGACTGCAGACGTACTTCACGGCCGGCGTCAAGGAAGTGCGCGCCTGGACGATTCACAAGGGTGACACGGCGCCTCAGGCCGCAGGCGTCATTCACACCGACTTTGAGCGCGGCTTCATTCGTGCTCAGACGATCGCCTACGAGGACTACATCACCTATAAGGGTGAAAAGGGTGCTCAGGAAGCGGGCAAGATGCGCGCCGAAGGCAAGGACT
>CAMAHM010000034.1 GCA_945834535.1 uncultured Sutterella sp.
GTCTGCTAGAGCGCTTCTACAACCGCGATTAATCTTGCCGAGCAATGCGGCAGAACTCTTCGGCTGCGTTGCCGTGTATCGTCCAATGAAGTCAGAGGCCCGTCATGTTTTGGACGCTTTCTAAAACCGCGGCCGAAAAACAATCTGCCGAGGCCCATGTCGGATCTCGGCAGACAGTGTTTGTGTCAGTGTCAAAGCAGTGCGTGTGACGGTCAGCGCTTCTTCTTATTGAAGTCTATCGCAACAAAGCGCAGACGCTTGATGTGTTGGCGGTCGGCATCGAGCACGCGCACGATGAAGTCTTCTGTGCGGAATTCTTCGCCGGGCGCAGGCATGCGGCCCGCAAGTTTCATCACGAGGCCGGCACCCGTTGTAAAGTCGTCGGCTTCAATGTCGCAGTCAAGCTCGTCTTCGATTTCACGCACGTCGATGCGGGCGTCGCAGTCAAAGACCGTGGGAGCAATGCGGTCGATGTCCGAGAAGCGTTCCTTGTCGCGGGTGTTGTTAACCCACCCTGCCACGGAAAGCACCAGGTCCTCGTAGGTGACAAGCCCCAAAATACCGCCGAATTCATTGATCACGAACGCCGGTGCCCGATTGCGGCTGCGGAAGGCGTCGTGCAACCCCTTGAGCGACATTGTTTCGGGAACAAAGAAGATGTCACGGTTCATGAAACGTTCGACACTTTCCTTGGCCTGTTCGGCCGTGGGAAGGCCGCCGAGCTTCTCGGTAATGGCATGCAGACCGACCACGCCGAGGACTTCGTCGATGCGGTGGCGGTAAACGGGTAGCCACTGAAAACTTGTTTCCGACGAGATGCGTTCGACTTCCGAAATCGGGGCTCCGATCGGCACAGACTGAATGTTGACGAGCGGCACCATGATCGAGGTGACGGGCTTTTCATTCATGTCGAGCGCCGACTGCAGCATGTCGCCGATGTCGCCCCTGACGACACCCTGCTCTTCCATGGTTTCGGCAAGAATGCGCAGGTCGTCGCGGGTAATCATCTGCTTGCGTTTGGCACTGACGCCGAGATAGCGGATGATGCGGCGGGATGATTCCAAAATGAGGCCCACGGGCATGACGAAGCGAAATGCTTTTTCACTCGCCTTGAGGGGGCCGGCAAATACGAGCGCAAGTCGGTTGCCGTGCGTTCGGGCAATCGCCTTGGGCAGAATCTCGGCAAAGATGAGGCCCACGGCCGTGACGATGACGGAGGTGAGCAGTTCTTCCCATCCGGTGACGCTCGTGCCGCCGACCATGGAGATCAGCTGCTTGAAGGTTTCTGTCGTTGTCATCCAGGCCGCGATGGCGACCTGAAACACCGTCACGAGACTGACGTTCCAGATGTTGGCGTTCAGAAGCGAGGTGAGCAGAAAGTTTTCCGGATTCTCCATGAAGTAGAGCGCCGTCTTGGCGCGCTTGTCGCCCTTTTCGGCTTGTTCTCGAATCCAGGCAGCGTTGGCCGAGGTGAACGCTGTTTCCGCACAGTTGGCAAAGGCGAGCAGGGCCAGAAGCACGAAACAGATCGCTAAACTCAAAATCAAACCGATCATTGTGCGTCTCCCTTCTTGGTTGCACCCACCACGCCTTCAAGGATGCGCTCAAGCGTCAGAATGCCGATTTCGCGTCCCTCAGCGTCTTCCACGATCACGATCTTCCACGGCTGATCGCGCATCTGGGAAAGTACCCACTCCACGCGCACATCATCGCTGATCTTTTTGGGAGGGTAGAGGGGGGACGTGACTTCGTCGTCGTCTTCATCGGTCAAGTCAAGGGCCGAAAGCGGCGTGTCGCCGATTGAATGGACCCATCTCGGATAGTCGGTAAAGCACATTGCGCCGCGCACGCGTCCCTCATGCGCGACGGCGACATATTTGCCGGGAATGCTGCGGGCCTGATCATAGGCGTCGCGCACGAGCGTTGCGTCGTCAATCATTTCGGCCTCGGAAAGAGGAATCATGATGTCGCGCACGCGCAAAAGGTCGAACTGAATGATGCTTTCCAAAAGATGGAGTTCTTCCTTGCTCGTTGAACCCGACTGGGCGCCGCCGTGCAGCGTGGCCGCGATTTCCGTGCGGCTCAGCACTTCCTGTTCGCCCTTGTCGGTGTCCATCTTGAGCAGTTTCTGGAGAAATTTGCAGATCATCTCGAGTACCCAGACGATCGGCAGAATGAGGCGGCTCAGATACTTGATAGGAAGCGCTGCAATGCGCGACATCGTTGTGGGGTTGCCGTAGGCCACGGATTTGGGGGTCAGTTCGCCCAGGATGATGAGGGCGGGCGTGACGATGGCGATGTTAAGGACCGTGGTGAACATCTTGGAAACGCTCACGAGCTGCTCGGGTGCAAGCTCAATGTTGAGCGACTGCAGCGCGGGCAGCACGGCCATGAAGAAAACCCCGTTTTCACCGCTTGAGCCGTTACACAGGAGCGATAAAAGTGCGGCGCAGATTGCCGTGAGCAACACGTTGACGAACATGTTGCCGACGAGAATCACCGACAGAAGTCGCTGCGGGTTGGAAACGAGCAGGCAGATCACCTTGTCGAGGGCGTTGCCTTTTTTCATGCGCGCCAGTTGGGCGGGGCTTAGGGACATCAGGGCGGTTTCGGAGGCGGAGAAGAACGCCGAAAAGCCCATGAGAATGACGATGTAGAGTAGAGAAGAAAGTATTTCTTGCATAAATGACTTCTCAGGGCGGCACCAAACGCAGCACGGGAGAAGATCCGAATGAGAAAGGCAAAGTTCCCCGGCGTCTGATTGCACCGAAGCAGACTCGTTCTGTTGCCTTGTGGGCAAACGGACGCGTCGCAAATGAGTATATCACTACAGGGATTGAGACCTTGGCGCTGCGGTGCAAGTGAAGACGCGCAGCCGTCAGAACAAAAAAAGCGTGCAATTTGTTAAGAAATGCATCCAAACAGAGGCTTTAGAAAGGATTTGAACGGCTTTGAGCGTCTGCGCTCCTGCGTCATCGGGACGGGACGACTAGAATGACGGGCGCAGCCTGCAGCCCGAGCGCTTTATCAAGCGTTTCGGGTGCCTTTTGAGTCGTCCGCAAAAAGTGAGCCGCATGTCTTTCACGCCCGAGCCCCAGACCTCCAATACCCCTGTTCAGACCGAAACGAACTCGCAAAGTCCTGCCGTCACTCAGGTTATTACTGCCGACTGGCGCCTGGCACGCGAGTTGGTGGCGCCGCTTTACGAGGGGCTTACGCTTTTTACGGGGGAGTCTCGGCTCGATCATGCCGACGGCATGGTTGAGATCCTGCGCGACATTCGAGACGACGAAGAGTTGCTGACGTCTGCTTATCTTTTTACGGTCGGCGACTGTGTGTCGGATGCTGACGATTGGATCACCAAAACGTTTGGTACGGGTGTATTGCAGATTGTGCACGACATGGACAGCCTGATGCGTCTGTCCCGTCGCGCCCGCTCCGACAGCAAGGAATCGGGCGCCGCCAATCAGACCGAAGCCCTGCGCCGTATGCTGCTGGCCATGGTTCACGATCTGCGCGTGGTGCTGTTGCGTCTGGCAAGCCGTCTGCAGACGCTGCGCTGGTTCGCCAAGAGCGGCGCTCCCGGAGCCGACGCCTACGGTCGCGAAACACTCGCGCTTTATGCGCCGCTTGCCAACCGCCTCGGTATCTGGCAGATGAAGTGGGAGCTTGAGGATCTGTCGCTGCGCTTTACCGATCCCGAGATGTACAACGAGATCAGCCGCGAACTTGACGAGACTCGAGAGGAGCGCCTGCGCTTTATGCACGACTGCGTCGAGCGCATCAAGATGCTGCTGCGGGCCAACGGGATCGAGGCCGACGTGAGCGGCCGCCCCAAACACATCTACTCCATCTATAAAAAGATGGTGCGCAAGCATTTGCGCTTTGACCAGCTTTTTGATATTCGAGCAACGCGCATCATTGTGGGCACGGTTGAAGAGTGCTACCGCGTACTTTCGATCGTGCAGGAAAACTTTACGGTGCTCTCCAAGGAGTTTGACGACTACATCGCCAATCCCAAACCCAACGGCTACCAGTCGCTGCACACCGTTGTGACCGATGTCTCCGGCAAACCCGTGGAAGTGCAGATTCGTACGCGCGACATGCACGCGTTTGCCGAACTCGGTGTGGCGGCGCACTGGCGCTACAAGGAAACGGGCAACTCCAATAAGTCCAAGAAGGGGGACGCCGAAGAGCAGCGCGTGGCCTGGCTGCGTCAGCTTCTTGATTGGAAGAGTGAAGTCGAGCCGCCCAAGAGTGCCGGCGTGGAGGATGATCACGTCTATGTGCTCACGCCTCAGGGCAGGGTGGTGGAGCTGCCTACGGGCGCCACTCCCATCGATTTTGCCTATCAGGTGCACACCCAGCTCGGGCACCGCTGCCGCGGCGCCAAGCTCGACGGCGTGATGGTGCCCCTCAACACCCGACTTAAGACCGGGCAGACGGTGGAAATCATCACAAGCAAGACGGGCGGTCCGTCGCGCGACTGGCTCAATCCCGACCTCGGGTTTGCCGTAAGCGCCCGCACCCGCACCAAGGTGCGTCAGTGGTTCAATGCGCAGACGCTTGCCGAGCAGACGGCCAGCGGCCGAGAACGTCTGGATAAGGAGTTGGCACGCCTCGGAAAGACGGCTTTTAAGCTCGAGGATCTTGCCAAGCGTCTGGGCTACGACTCGGTCGACGAACTGTGTGTGGCGTTTGCCAAGGAAGAATTCAGTCTCAAGGCTCTCGAAGCGGCCGTACAGCCGCAGCAGGCCGAGCCCGTCGAGCTCGGACCCGAAGTGATTGTGCGAGGCTCGCTCAATCAGGCTAAGTCGAATGTGCTCGTGGTGGGGGTGGACAGTCTGATGACGCAGCTTGCCCGCTGCTGCCATCCGGCGCCGCCCGACGAAATCGTGGGCTTTGTGACGCGCGGCCGCGGCGTGACGATTCACCGCTTTGACTGCCCGAACGTCAAGAATCTTTCGGCCAACGAAGCCGAACGCATTATTGAGGTGAGCTGGGGGGCGCGTCAGGAGGATGCTCTCTATCCGGTCGACATCTTCATTGTGGCGCGCGACCGTCAGGGGCTCATTAAGGATATTTCGGAAGTTTTCATGCGTGAAAAGCAGAACATCACGGGCATCAACACGATGAACGTCAAGGGTGATGCACACATGCGTTTTTCGATCGAAATCCGCTCGTCGGAAGATTTGCGCCGGTCTCTGACGCAGTTGCGCGAGCTCAAGGGGGTTCTCAGCGCCCGTCGAGCCTAAAAAAGATTTATTATAAATCAGGGTGTTAGTTTTTGGATGTAAAAAAGACAGTCAAAAGACTTGCAATGTCAAAGAAACATCTATAATATTCGCATCCTGACAGGCACATAGCTCAGTTGGTTAGAGCATCACCTTGACATGGTGGGGGTCGTTGGTTCGAATCCAATTGTGCCTACCAAAATTCTACGGAGCACCTGATGCTGGTTTGTTGGTTTGTTCGAACGACGACCACCCGTAAACAGTAAGTCTGCGGGCGCGCCAGGTGTTTCAAATTAAAAAAGTGCGGCTCGAGCAGAGTCCGCACTTTTTTTGTTTGTGATTTAAGCATTGTTATTTCTGTCCGGACGATGTGCCGGAGTAAAGGAGTCGGAAATGATCGCAGTCACGTTGCCCGATGGTTCGGTGCGTGAATTTGAAGGTCCCGTCACGGTCGGAGCAGTGGCGCAGTCGATTGCCACGAGTCTGGGTAAGGCCGCTCTGGCCGGCAAGGTGGACGGCAAGCTGGTGGATCTGTCGCATGTTGTTCAGGCCGACTGCACGCTTGCGATCATTACGGCCAAGGATCCTGAGGCTCTCGAACTGATTCGCCACTCGACCTCGCACCTGATGGCGCAGGCCGTCAAGCAGCTCTATCCGCAGGCCGAAGTGACCATCGGCCCGGCCATTGAAAACGGCTTTTACTACGACTTCAAGTTCGAGCGTCCCTTCACGCCCGAGGATTTGGCCAAGATCGAAGCGCGCATGCACGAGCTCGTCAAGCAGGACATTGCCCTTGAACGGTTCGAGTTGCCCCGCAACGAAGCTATCGCTTTTTTTGAGGGGATCGGTGAAAAGTACAAGGCCGAGATCATCCGCGACATTCCCGAAGGGGAAGTGCTTTCGCTCTACCGTCAGGGCGACTTTACGGATCTGTGCCGCGGCCCCCACGTGCCGAGCACGGGCAAGCTCAAGGTTTTCAAGCTCATGAAGGTGGCGGGCGCCTACTGGCGCGGCGACAGCAAGAACGAAATGCTGCAGCGCATTTACGGCACGGCCTGGTGCAACAAGGACGATCAGGCGGCCTATCTGCACATGCTCGAAGAAGCCGAGCGGCGCGACCATCGACGTCTGGGCAAGGAACTTGATCTTTTCCATCTGCAGGAAGAGGCCCCGGGCATGATCTTCTGGCACGCCAGAGGCTGGGCCCTGTGGCAGGTGGTCGAGCAGTACATGCGCTCGATCTACCGCAAGAACGGCTACGATGAAGTCAAGGCGCCGCAGCTTCTTGACCGCTCGCTCTGGGAGCGCTCCGGTCACTGGGCCAAGTATCGCGCCAATATGTTCACGACCGAGTCGGAGAACCGTTACTACGCCCTTAAGCCCATGAACTGCCCGGGCCACATCCAGCTCTTTAACGCCAGTTTGCGCAGCTACCGCGATCTGCCGCTGCGTTTCGGTGAATTCGGCCAGTGTCACCGCAACGAACCTTCGGGGGCGCTGCACGGCATGATGCGTGTGCGCGGCTTCACGCAGGACGACGGCCACATCTTCTGTACGGAAGATCAGATCCTCAAGGAATGTGTGGATTTCACGAACATCGTTCGTCAGGTCTACCACACCTTCGGTTTTGAGAACATTCTCTACAAGATCGCCACGCGTCCGGAAATGCGTATCGGCGAAGACGCCGTGTGGGACAAGGCCGAGGCGGCTTTGATTGAAAGCCTCGAAGCGGCCGGCGTGCCCTACGAAGTGCTGCCCGGCGAAGGTGCCTTCTACGGTCCCAAGATCGAGTATCACCTCAAGGACTGCCTGGGTCGCACCTGGCAGTGCGGCACGATTCAGGTCGACTTCCAGATGCCGGGACGTCTGGGGGCCGAATACGTGGCCGAAGACAACACCCGCAAGGTGCCGGTGATGCTGCACCGCGCCATTCTCGGTTCGCTCGAGCGCTGGATCGGCATGCTGATCGAACACTACGCAGGCGCCATGCCCGTGTGGCTGTCGCCCGTGCAGGTGGCCGTGGCTTCGATTACGGACGCGCAGGCTGCTTACGCACAGGATGTTGCGGAAAAGCTTCAGGCTGCCGGCGTACGTGTCATCAAGGATTTGCGCGGTGAAAAGATCAACTATAAAATCCGCGAGCTCGCCATGCAGAAGATTCCTTACATCCTCGTTGTCGGGGACAAGGAAAAGCAGGACGGCACGGTCAGCGTGCGTGCACGCGGCGGTCGCAATCTGGGCGTGATGCCTGTGGATGCGTTCCTTGCCCGTGTGACGGACGAAGACGCACGGCGCGTGAACGCCGACGAATAATCCTCGGCCGCGACCTCCGAGAGAAAGCGCCCCGAAGTCGGGGCGCTCGTTTGTGCAGCGGCCCTTAAAAATCAACGAACTCCCAAGGAGAGTAGTCATAGCTCAAGATCGCACCCACCGAATCAATGGTGAGATTCGGGTTCCCGAGGTCCGACTGACCGGCGTCGACGGCGCCCAGATCGGGATTGTCCGCACGGCGGAAGCACTGCGTATGGCCGAAGAGGCCGACGTGGATCTGGTGGAAGTTGCGCCCAACGCGCAGCCGCCGGTGTGCCGTCTGATGGATTACGGCAAGTTCCGTTATCAGGAACAGAAGAAGGCGCAGGAAATGAAGGCCCGTCAGAAGGTCATTCAGGTCAAGGAAGTCAAGTTCCGTCCTGCCACGGATGAAAATGACTACCAGACCAAGCTGCGCGCACTTCGCCGCTTCCTCGCCGACGGCGACAAGGCCAAGGTGACGCTGCGCTACCGCGGTCGCGAAATGGCCCACCAGGATCTCGGTGCGCAGATCATGACGCGCATCCGTGAGGACCTGATCGAGGAGGCGCAGGTGGAAAACCAGCCCAAGCTCGAAGGTCGCCAGATGATCATGGTTTTGGCGCCCAAGAAGAAAAAGTAACGAAAACTGTGTATAATCACAGTTTCGCAAGTTTTGCATCTGCCTTGTGACTTTTTCACGAGGCGGTAAAACAAGTCGGGGCGGGCATAACAAAGATTCGGAATGCTTCTTTTTTCCGAACGCCTGGTGTTCCGATAAATCAGAAGGAAAACGGCCAAATGCCGAAGATGAAAACAAAGAAGGCTGCGAGCAAGCGCTTCAAGGTCCGCTCCGGCGGTTCGATCAAGCGCGGCCACGCCACCAAGCGTCATATTCTCACCCATCGTTCGACGAAGAACAAGCGTCAGCTGCGCGGCATGGTGACCGTGCATGAGTCCGACAGCAAGTCCATTCATCGCATGATGCCCTACGCATAAGGAGAGAGAAAGATGCCCCGAGTTAAGCGTGGTGTGACGGCTCGCGCTCGTCACAAGAAGATTTTTGCCCTCTCCAAGGGCTTCCGTCTGCGTCGCAACAACGTTTACCGTGTTGCCAAGCAGGCCGTGATGCGTGCCGGTCAGTACGCCTACCGTGACCGCCGCGACAAGAAGCACGTGTTCCGTCGCCTGTGGATTGCCCGTATCAACGCCGCAACCCGCAGCAATGGCATGACCTACAGCCGTTTCATGAACGGTCTGAAGAAGGCCAACATCGCTCTGGACCGCAAGGTTCTGGCCGATATGGCTGTGTTCGACAAGGCCGGTTTTGCCGCTCTCGTTGAGCAGGCCAAGGCCGCTCTGGCTTAATCAGAGCCGGGTCGTACGGACTCGACAGCCGCCTCGGGTGACCCGCAAGGGGAGACGGGCGGCTTGCTTCGATTCAAAGGGGTTCGGTTCCTTCAGGGGTCCGAACCCTTTTTTCTTTTCCCATTCCAGTCAAACGGCTGCGCCCGAGAAGCCGTGTCTTTTGGAGTGATGTCTTCGCCAACCGTGCGAGGATACGGTCCAAAATGCACGCGGCGCCGAACTTTCTAAAAAAAAGAGCGTTCGCTCGCCCGGGTACCCGATGATGTTGAAGAACCCTCAAGTGGTGAAGCTATGGATGAATTAGCCCAGATCGTGGAATCGGCCCGTGCCGATTTTGCCGCGGCCCAGCAGTCGGCCGCCCTCGAGGACGCCAAGGCCCGTTATTTGGGCAAGAGCGGCGCCCTGACCGCCCTTATGAAGACGCTCGGCGCGCTGCCGCCCGAACAAAAGCGCACGCGCGGCCAGGCCATCAATCAGGCCAAAAAAGAGGTCGAGGCGCTGCTCAACGAACGTCGTCAGCAGCTCGCCGACGAGGTGATGCAGAAAAAGCTCGCCGCCGAAGCGATTGATGTGACGCTCCCGGGCCGTACGATTGCCGCCGGCGGCATTCACCCCGTCATCCGCACCTGGATGCGCATCGAAGAGATCTTCCGCTCCATCGGTTTTGACGTGGCCGACGGTCCGGAAATTGAAAGCGACTGGTTCAGCTTTACCGCGCTCAACAATCCCCCCAACCATCCGGCCCGCTCGATGCAGGATACGTTCTACGTCGACCGCTGCGACTCCAAGGGCATGCAGCTGCCGCTGCGACCGCACACCTCGCCCATGCAGGTGCGCTACGCCAAGACGCACACGCCGCCCATCAAGGTGATCGCCCCCGGCCGCACCTATCGCGTCGACAGCGACGCCACGCACTCGCCCATGTTCCATCAGGTCGAAGGCCTGTGGGTCGGGGACAACATTTCCTTTACCGATCTTAAGGGAGTCTATTCGGACTTCCTGCGCCGCTTCTTTGAAACGGATGATCTGAAGGTGCGTTTCCGTCCGAGCTACTTCCCCTTCACCGAGCCCTCGGTGGAAGTGGACATGGCCTTTACGAGCGGTCCGCGCAAGGGCAAGTGGCTGGAGATTTCCGGTGCCGGTCAGGTGCACCCGAACGTCATCCGCAACTACGGTCTCGATCCTGAACGCTGGGTCGGCTTTGCCTTCGGCTCGGGGCTTGAACGCCTGACGATGTTGCGTTACGGCATCGACGATCTGCGTCTGTTCTTCGAAGGCGATCTGCGTTTCCTGCGACAGTTCAATTAATCAACCCGGACAATTGGAGTCAAATCAAAATGCTGTTTTCCGAAGAGTGGTTGCGTCATTGTGTGAACCCGTCCCTCACGACGGACGAGCTCGCCGAATCGATGACCATGGCCGGGCTGGAAGTTGAAGAAGTCGCTCCCGTCGCTCCGCCTTTTACGGGCATCGTCACCGCCAAGGTGCTCGAATGCGTCGATCATGAAAATTCCGATCATCTGCACGTCTGCAAGGTGGATGCCGGCACGGGCGAAATCCTGCAGATCGTCTGCGGTGCGCCCAATGTCAAGGCCGGCGTCAAGGTGCCGTGCGCCCTGATCGGCGCCGTACTGCCCGGCAACTTCAAGATCAAGAAGGCCAAGATGCGCGGTGTGGAAAGCTTCGGCATGCTCTGCAGCGCCCGTGAACTCGGAATCAACGAAGACCACACCGGTCTTTGGATTCTTCCTGAAGACGCTCCCGTCGGCGTGGATATTCGCGAGTATGCGCACCTTAACGACTGCCGTTTTGAAATCAAGCTCACGCCCAACCGCGGCGATGCGCTCTCGATCGTGGGCGTCGCCCGTGACGTGCACGCCGTCACCGGTGCCGAACTGACGCTGCCCGCCATGCCCGAAGTGCCTGCCACCTGCGAATGCACGAAGACCGTGCGCATCGAAGCGCCCGAACTGTGCGGTCGCTTTACGGGCCGTGTGGTATGCGGTCTCAACGCCAAGGCTCCGACCCCGCAGTGGATGAAGGATCGCCTCGAGCGCTCCGGCCAGCGTTCGATTTCGGCGCTCGTGGACATTTCCAACTACGTCATGCTCGAACTCGGTCGTCCGTCGCACTTCTTTGACCTCGACAAGCTCACGGGCGATGTTGTGGTGCGTTGGGCCAAGCAGGGCGAGACGCTCGAACTTCTGAACGGCGACAAGCCGGTTCTTGACGGCTACTACGGCGTTGTGGCCGACGACAACGGCGCCCAGGCCATTGCCGGCATCATGGGCGGCGAAGCGACGGCGATCAGTGACGATACGGTCAACCTTTTTATCGAGGCTGCCTTCTGGTACCCCGAAAAGATTCAGGGCCGCGCCCGCAAGCTCAACTTCTCGACCGATGCTTCGCACCGTTTTGAGCGCGGCGTCGATTTCGGCAGCAACATCGAGCACATGCAGTACATCACCAAGCTTGTGCTCGAGATCTGCGGTACCCCCGACACCAAGGTCGGCCCCGTCGTTGACCAGTGCGTCAACCTGCCCGAACAAAAGCTCGTGCGCATGCGTCCGGGCCGCTGCAACAAGATCGTCGGCATCGATATCCCCCAGGAATTCATGGCGCAGGCCTTTACGCGTCTGGGATTTGAGTTTACGCGCGACGGGGAAGACTTCATCGTGAAGTCGCCCACGTACCGCTTTGACATCGAAATCGAAGAGGATCTCATCGAGGAAGTGGCACGTCTGTACGGCTACGAAAAGCTTCCCGATCGTCCGCCCGTGGCCCCCGCCGCGATGCGCAGCCGTCTCGAAGGTCACCGCACGGCGCACGAACTGCGCCTGGCGCTTGCCGAACGCGGTTACCAGGAACTCATCAATTTCAGTTTTGTTGAAGAGGCTTGGGAGAAGGATTTTGCGGGCAACGACGCCCCCATCCGTTTGCTCAACCCGATCGCGAGCCAGCTGTCGGTGATGCGCACGCAGCTCATCGCCGGCCTTGTCGATATTCTGCGTTTCAACCTCAACCGCAAGGCCGACAACGTGCGTCTGTTTGAGCTCGGCCGCGTCTTCTATCCCGATGCCTCGGTCGAAGACACCGATCTGTCCGTCAAGGGCGTGCGCCAGCCTTCGCACATCGCCGCTCTTGCGTACGGTGATGCCGGTGAAGACAGCTGGAGCATGGCCAAGCGCAATGTCGACTTCTACGACGTCAAGGGCGATGTGGAACGTCTCATTTGGCCGCTGCAGGCGCGCTTCGTGCCCGTCTCGCACCCGGCGCTGCATCCCGGCCGTAGCGCCGAAGTGCAGATTGACGGCAAGGCTGTGGGCTTTATCGGTGAAATTCACCCCAAGCTCTGCCAGACCTACGCGTTGCCCAAGGCGCCCGTGGTGTTTGAGCTCGATGTGGCTTCGGTCCTCACGCACGCCGTGCCGAGTGCTTCGGCTGTGAGCAAGTTCCAGCCGATTCATCGCGACATCAGCGTGACTGCGCCCAACAACGTCACCTGTCAGGCCCTCTTTGATGCCGTTGAGAATCTGCGCCGCAACACTCGCACCGGTGAGGTCATTGAAGAGTTCAGGCTCTTTGATCTGTACCGTCCGGCCAACGATCCTGCGGCTGAAAAGAGCCTTGCGTTCCGTCTGACGCTCGTCTCTCGTACCGATGAGGCTCTGACGGAGGCGCAGTGCGACGCTGCGGTTTCGGCCGTGGTGGAAGTGCTCGCCGAGCTCGGTGCTCACCTGCGCGCTTAAATTTGTGTATGATTCGCCCCTTCGGAAAAATAACTGACTGATATAACAATCAAAATGGAAGCTCAGAACTACTACACCCAGCCGATCGGCGAGCTCTTGTCCGTGGGTCGCGCCAACGGTGCGACGCTCACGAAGATGCACTTCATCGACCTTCTTTACGATCGCCTCGGCCTGTCCCGCATCGAAGCGGGCAGCGTGGTTGAAGCGGTTTTTCAGGAGATCGAACAGGCCTTGATCGACGGGCGTGAAGTCAAGCTGGCCAACTTCGGGACGTTCTCGACTCGTGACAAGGTCGCCCGCCCCGGTCGCAACCCCAAGACCGGCCAGGCGCACGTGATCACGGCGCGTCGCGTCGTGACCTTTGTGCCCGCTCCGCACCTGCGTGAGTCGGTGGCCGCGTTTAAGGACGACTCCTACGTCGAGGCTGAAGACACGTCGGCCGAAGCCTAAGAAAAGCAGCACAAAAAGGGCGCCTACGGGCGCCTTTTTTGTGCCCGAAGAAGTGCGCCCGCACGCGCGTGCTGTTTTTGGCGAGGACGACGCTTCAGCACGCGTACGACGGGTTAAACTTGCATCCAACCCAATTTATCGTTACGGAATCGGACTGATCCTTGCCGATCAATGATCAGTCTTTTTTCTTGACTCGGAATCGATTGCACGCCATGGTCGAATACAGCTCCACCGAACAACGCTTCAGCCTTCAGGAAGTCGCCGCGCACTGCGGGCTTGCTCCTTACATCATTCGTTACTGGGAACTGCACTTCCCGCAACTTTCCGGGCCTAACGGCGCCAAGGATCGGTTCTCGCAAAGCGACATCGCTCTTTTGTGGCGTATCAAGAAGTACCTTTACGTTGATCACATGACGATCGATCAGGCCAAGGCGCAGCTTCTGGCCGAGCAGGCTTTCCCCATCAGTGAAGTCAAGCCCCGTTCGCCCTGGCAAACCGACCGTCAGACGCAGGCGCCTGCCCCGGCAGCGCCTCAGAGTGCACCTGCGCCGCAGACAGCCCCCGTCGAGCAGACCGATTCGCCGCTTGAGCAGGCTTGTGCCGCCCGAGAGCAGCCGACGCAGCAGGTCGCCGTGAGGCAGGATTCTGCCGTGACGCAACCGACGCACGGGGATGCGCCGAACGCTCAGTCCGCCCCCGACCACGATGAAGTGATGGAGACGGTCTTGGCACTCAACGAAGCGCAAAAAAGAGCGGCCGAGCACACTCAGCGTATTGCTGAACTGGAGCGTCGGGTACAGGAGCTTGAAGCTCAGTTGGCCGGTGCGCGTCAGCAGGCCGAAGAAGCCCGAGAGCAGACTCGTGTGCTGCAGAGTCAAAAGGACGAGGAATCTCGCCAGAAGGCTGAACTCGACGCACAGTTGCGCGCGATGCAGGCTTCGACAACCGATGCGGGGCACAGAACTGCCGCACTCGAGCAGCAGAATGCAGCTCTGAACGGCAAGCTTGCGCGCGTTCTGCAAGAGCTCCGTGAGATTGCCGGGACGTTGCAGTCCGTTCCAAATTAAAATTTTTCGTATGGGACTTGCAAAGTTTTTAAATGTCCTATACAATGCGTCTTCTGTTCGGGGCGTAGCGCAGCCTGGTAGCGCACTTGCATGGGGTGCAAGGGGTCGCGAG
>CAMAHM010000035.1 GCA_945834535.1 uncultured Sutterella sp.
CGCGAAGGCGGCCACACCGTCGGCGCCGGCGTCGTTGCCAAGATCATCGAGTAATTGTTGATCAGCCGAGTTTCGGGGTTCCTTCCTTCGGAGTGAACCCCGACGCCAAGGCAACTCACAAGCCGTCTGAGACTGCAAGTCAGTTTCGGGCGGCAATTTTTTTTGTTTGTTTTCCTTGACATAGGGTAGGGGCATGGTTATACTGCGCCGCCTTAGCTCTTTTAAAGCTCTTTTTTAGGAAAATCAAACAAATGCAGTCCCAGCGCATTCGTATTCGCCTCAAGGCTTTTGATTACAAGCTGATCGATCAGTCCGCGATGGAAATCGTTGACACCGCCAAGCGCACCGGCGCTGTCGTTCGCGGTCCCGTTCCGCTTCCCACCCGCATCCAGCGCTTCGACATCCTGCGTTCGCCGCACGTCAACAAGACCAGCCGCGACCAGCTCGAAATCCGCACCCATCAGCGTCTGATGGACATCATCGATCCGACCGAAAAGACGGTTGACGCTCTCATGAAGCTCGACCTGCCTGCCGGCGTTGATGTGAAGATCAAGGTGCAGTAATCGCCAGGTTTCAATGCACTCGCCCCGCCTGCCCCCTGCTTTTTACGAGGGCGGTCAAGTAGGAGCGGGCGCATTTTTGCGTCACTTCTGTCCGCAAGAGGAAATCGATCGGCGTTGCCGAGTCCCCGAATGGGAACCACGGAACCTCCCGTCGTGAAGTGATTTTTTTAAAGTTCGGTCCCGGCCAATCGTAGCCGGGGTGGAGATATAAATGAGTGAAAAGCTCGGTTTGGTCGGCCGTAAGATCGGCATGACGCGCATCTTCCAGGAAGACGGTACGTCCGTTCCCGTGACGGTGCTCGATGTGTCCGGCAACCGCGTCGCTTGTGTCAAGACGCAGGAAACGGACGGCTACAACGCCATTCAAGTCGCGTTCGGCTCCAAGAAGCCCTCGCGCGTCAACAAGGCACTCGCCGGCCAGTTTGCCAAGGCCGGTATTGAAGCTGCCGCCACGTTGAAAGAGTTCCATATCGATGCTGACAAGGTTGCCGACTACAAGGCCGGTACCGTGCTCGGCGCCGACATGTTCACGGCCGGCCAGAAGGTCGACGTGACCGGCACCACCATCGGTAAGGGTTTTGCTGGCTGCATCAAGCGCCACCACTTCTCGTCCAACCGCGCCAGCCACGGTAACTCCGTGACGACCCGTGCTCCCGGTTCCATCGGTAACCGTCAGGATCCGGGCCGCGTGTTCCCCGGCAAGCGCATGGCCGGTCACCTGGGCGACGCGCAGCGTACCACCCAGAATCTGGTGGTCGCCCGTGTCGACGCTGAACGTGGTCTGCTGCTCGTCCGCGGTGCCGTTCCCGGCTCCAAGGGCGGTGAAGTCATCGTCCGCGCCGCTGTCAAGGCCTAATAGGAGCGATCAATGGAACTGAATGTACTCAATGAACAGGGTCAGGAAACCAGCAAGGTCGCTGCTTCCGACGCCGTGTTCGGCCGTGAATACAACGAAGCCCTGGTGCACCAGCTCGTGGTGGCTTACCAGGCTAACGCCCGTCAGGGTACGCGCGCTCAGCTGTCGCGCGAATTCGTGCATCACACGACCAAGAAGCCCTGGCGCCAGAAGGGTACGGGCCGCGCCCGTTCCGGCATGTCCTCGTCGCCCGTGTGGCGTGGGGGCGGCCGTGCCTTCCCGAATTCTCCCGAAGAGAATTTCAGCCACAAGATGAACAAGAAGGCCTACCGCGCTGCCATGGCTTCGATCCTGTCGAAGCTTGCTGCCGACGGCCGTCTGGTGGTTCTGCCCTCCATCGAGGTGGAATCTCCCAAGACCAAGGAATTCGCCAACAAGCTCAAGGCCCTTGGCATGGACAACGTGATGATCGTCACGGAATCCGTTAGCGACAATCTTTACCTGGCTTCGCGCAACCTCAAGAACGTGCTGGTTGTCGAGCCGCGTTATGTTGACCCGCTCTCGCTGATCTTCTACAGCAAGGTCGTTCTGACCCAGGGCGCGGTTGCCAAGCTCGAGGAGATGCTGGGATGAGCCAAGAACGTTTGTACAAGGTCCTGGTCGGCCCGATCGTGTCCGAAAAGAGCACGATGATTGCCGAAAAGGCCAACCAGATTGCTTTCGTGGTTGTTCCTGATGCAACCAAGACGGAAGTCAAGCAGGCTGTTGAACTGTGCTTCAAGGTTCAGGTCGTCAGCGTTCAGATTCTGACCCTCAAGGGCAAGAAGAAGCGTTTCGGTCGTTACAACGGTGCTCGCAGCAACGTTCGTAAGGCCTACGTGACCCTCGCCGCCGGTCAGGACATCAACTTCTCGCAAGAGGTGAAGTAATGGCTCTCGTTAAACTCAAGCCGACGTCGGCCGGTCGCCGTCACGCGGTCAAGGTCGTTACTCCCGGTCTGCACAAGGGCAAGCCCTTTGCCGCTCTGACCGAGAAGAAGAACCGCGGTTCCGGCCGCAACAGCAACGGTCACATCACGTGCCGTCACAAGGGCGGCGGCTCCAAGCGCGCCTACCGTCTGATCGACTTCCTGCGTACCAAGGACGGCATCCCCGCCCGCGTGGAACGCATCGAATACGATCCGAACCGTTCTGCTCACATCGCTCTCGTGCTTTACGCCGACGGCGAACGTCGCTACATCATCTGCCCGAAGGGCCTCAATGTCGGCGACACGATCATGAGCGGCCAGGAAGCCCCGATCAAGGTCGGCAACTGCCTGCCCCTTCGCAACATTCCGGTTGGTTCGACCATCCACTGCATCGAAATGCTCCCCGGTAAGGGTGCGCAGCTCGTGCGTTCGGCCGGCGCTTTTGCCCAGCTGATTGCCCGCGAAGGCACCTACGCTCAGATCCGTCTGCGCTCCGGTGAAGTGCGCCGCATCCTCATCGAATGCCGCGCTGTGATCGGTACGGTCGGCAACGAAGAAAACAGCCTCCGTGAACTCGGCAAGGCCGGTGCCACCCGTTGGCGCGGCATCCGCCCGACCGTTCGCGGTAAGGTGATGAACCCGGTGGATCACCCGCACGGTGGCGGCGAAGGCCGTACCGGTACGGGCCGTGCACCGATGACGCCGTGGGGTCAGCTCACCAAGGGCTACCGCACCCGCAACTCCAAGCGCACGGACAAGATGATCGTCCAGCGCCGCTATGACAAGTAAGGGGGCCGTTTAAATGTCTCGTTCGTTAAAGAAAGGGCCCTTTGTTGACGGGTCCCTCATGAAGAAGGTTGAAGCTGCTCAGGCCGGCCGCGACAAGCGTCCGATCAAGACCTGGTCTCGCCGTTCGACCGTCCTTCCGGAGTTCATCGGTCTGACGATCGCCGTGCACAACGGCCGTGCGCACGTGCCGGTGTACATCAATGAAAACATGGTTGGCCACAAGCTCGGCGAATTCGCGCTGACCCGTACGTTCCACGGTCACGCTGCCGACAGCAAGAAGGTCAAGGGGTAATCAAATGGAAACTACTGCAATCGTTCGTGGCGTTCGCCTCTCGGCTCAGAAGGGCCGTCTGGTGGCCGACCTGGTTCGCGGTAAGCCCGTGGACAAGGCCCTCAACATCCTCAAGTTCACGCAGAAGCGCGCTGCCGGCATCATTCTGAAGGCTCTCGAATCTGCGATCGCCAATGCCGAGCACAATGACGGTGCCGACATCGACGAACTGTATGTGACCAAGATCTACGTGGAAAAGGCCACGACGCTGCGCCGCTTCGGTGCTCGCGCCAAGGGCCGTGGTACGCGTATCAGCAAGCAGACGGCTCACGTGTTTGTGACCGTTGGCGACAAGTAATAGGTGAACCATGGGTCAGAAAATTAATCCTACCGGCTTCCGCCTTCCTGTTACGCGCAACTGGACGTCGCGCTGGTACGCGGTCGGCCGTAACTTCTCCCGTACGCTCGGTGAAGACCTCCGCGTTCGCGCTTTCCTCAAGGAAAAGCTCAAGAACGCTAGCGTTTCTCGCATTCTGATCGAACGCCCGGCCAACAACGCCCGCATCACCATCTTCTCGGCTCGTCCCGGTGTGGTGATCGGCAAGCAGGGTGCTGACATCGAACTGCTCAAGCAGCAGGTTCAGAAGATGGTCGGTGTGCCCGTGCACATCAACATCGAAGAAGTCCGTCGTCCCGACCTCGATGCGCAGCTCATCGCTGACAACATCACCCAGCAGCTCGAAAAGCGCGTGATGTTCCGCCGTGCGATGAAGCGCTCGATGCAGAACGCCATGCGTCTCGGTGCCCTCGGCATCAAGATCATGAGCTCGGGCCGTCTGAACGGCGCTGAAATCGCCCGTACCGAATGGTACCGTGAAGGTCGTGTGCCCCTGCACACGCTGCGCGCCGACATCGACTACGCCTTCAGCGAAGCCAACACCACCTACGGTGTGATCGGCGTGAAGGTTTGGGTCTACAAGGGTGACAACCTCGGCCGCGAAGACGCCGCCGAAGCTGCTGCTCCGGCCGAACGCGAAGACCGCCGCCGCCCCGCCCGTCGTCCCCGCAAGGACGGTGAAGGCGACAAGGCTGCCCGTCGTCCCCGCAAGGCTGCTGCCAGCGCTGACAAGAAAGACGGAGAATAACGATGCTGCAACCGAATCGTACTAAGTACCGTAAGGACCAGAAGGGTCGTAACTACGGTTTGGCCCAGCGCGGCGCCAACGTCAGCTTCGGTGAGTTTGGTCTTAAGGTCATCGAACGTGGCCGTCTGACCGCTCGCCAGATCGAAGCTGCCCGTCGTGCTCTTACCCGCCACATCAAGCGCGGTGGCCGCGTTTGGATCCGTGTGTTCCCGGACAAGCCCATCTCCAGCAAGCCCGCTGAAGTGCGTATGGGTAACGGTAAGGGTAACCCGGAATACTGGGTCGCTCTCGTGCAGCCCGGTCGCGTGATCTATGAAATGGACGGCGTCGACGAACAGCTCGCCCGCGAAGCCTTTGCGCTCGCGGCTGCCAAGCTGCCTCTGAAGACGAAGTTCGTTGTCCGCCAGGTCGGCATGTAAGGAGACGGACATGAAGGCAAAAGAACTGCGCGCCATGGATGAGGCCGCGCTCAACAAGGAGTTGACCGAGCTCCTGAACACGCACTTCAAGCTGCGCGTTCAGAAGGCCACTCAGCAGCTCCAGAACACGAACCAGCTGCGTACGACGCGTCGTGACATCGCGCGCGTTCGCACGATTCTCGCTCAGAAGGCGGCTGCGAAATGACCGAAAATAACGTTGAAACTGGCAAGCTCACCCGTACCCTCGTCGGCACGGTGACGAGCGACAAGATGGACAAGACCGTGACGGTCCTCGTGGAACGTCGTGTCAAGCACCCCCTCTACGGCAAGTACGTCGTTCAGAGCAAGAAGTACCATGCTCACGACGCTGCCAACGAATGCGGCGTGGGTGACAAGGTCGAAATCGCCGAAGGCCGTCCCGTTTCCAAGACCAAGTCCTGGACCGTGACGCGCATCATCGAAAAGGCCGTCGTGATCTAATTCCCGACAGTCTGCGATGTCTCTGCCCGGCAGAAGGAGCCGTTGAAAAAAACGGAACCGACCAAGGGAAGGGCGGCGCACCCAAAACAAAATTCCCGTTCAGGTTTTTCTGGACGGGAATTTTTGCTTTTGCGGCCTTGGAGTACGCGATGCCCACGCTCAGAGTGCTGAAGTCGTCCGTTTAGGAACCCCTTGGCATTGAAAAATGTTCTTTAAGTCAGCATTACGGCCGCATTTGCGGCCGTAATGCTGTCTGCCTCTTGGCTGCAGTCCGTAGCGCGAGACGCGACGGCCGAAGCGTCGGTGTCAAAGCAAAGCACCTCGAACACGGAAAACGGACAAGTCGCGGAAAAATTTGGGGAAATTGCTTGCAAGCAGGGAAAAGCTGTGCTATTCTCCCGAACTCGCACGAAAGGCCGCCCTTCGGGGAGGAATTTTGTTGCGATTTTCTCGGCCGTTTCAGTCGGTTGCCCGGCTTTGCGAGAGCGCGAAGTTGTTCATTGGGGATCGAAGGAAGACGGTCATTCTCCCGGACGGGACCAATACTATCCGTACAACGGAATAAGTTGGAAATTTAATAGCCATGATTCAGATGCAAAGCAAGCTGGACGTCGCCGACAATACCGGCGCGCGTTCGGTGATGTGTTTTAAGGTGTTGGGCGGCTCGAAGCGCCGCTACGCAAACATCGGTGACGTCATCAAGGTTACGGTGAAGGAAGCCGCTCCCCGCGGCCGCGTCAAGAAGGGCGAAATCTACAACGCTGTTGTGGTTCGCACCGCCAAGGGCGTTCGTCGCCCCGACGGTTCCCTCATCCGTTTCGATGGCAATGCCGTCGTTCTGCTCAACTCGAAGTTGGAGCCGGTGGGCACCCGTATCTTCGGACCCGTGACGCGTGAACTGCGTACGGAAAAGTTCATGAAGATCGTTTCCCTCGCTCCCGAAGTTATTTAAGGAGGCCGACAGATGCAGCGCATCCGTAAAGGTGACGAAGTCATCGTCATCACCGGCAAGGACAAGGGCAAGAAGGGTATCGTGACTGCCCGTATCGACGACCGCCACGTGACGGTCGAAGGCGTGAATGTTGCCAAGAAGTGTGTTCGTCCCAACCCCATGACCGGTGTTGAAGGCGGCATCGTCAACAAGACGCTCCCCATCGATCAGTCCAACCTGATGCTCGTCAACCCGGCCACCGGCAAGGGCGAGCGCGTCGGCTTCAAGGAAGTCGACGGCAAGAAGGTCCGTGTTTTCAAGAGCAATGGTGCCGTTGTCGGCGCCAAGGCGTAAGGAGAGTCAGGAATGAGTCGTTTCCAAACTCTGTACAAGGACACCATCGTCCCTGAACTCACCAAGAAGTTCGGCTACAAGACGATCATGCAGGTGCCCCGCATCACCAAGATCACCCTCAACATGGGTGTTGGTGAAGCCGTTGCCGACAAGAAGCTCGTCGACAATGCCGTGGCCGATATGACCAAGATCGCCGGCCAGAAGCCCGCTGTGACCCGTACCCGCAAGGCTATCGCGAACTTCAAGATTCGCGAAAACATGCCCATCGGCTGCATGGTCACCCTGCGCGGCGAACGCATGTACGACTTCCTCGACCGCCTCGTGACGATCGCCTTCCCGCGCGTTCGTGACTTCCGCGGCGTGTCCGGTCGCGCGTTCGACGGCCGTGGTAACTACAACATCGGCCTCAAGGAACAGATCATCTTCCCGGAAATCGAGTACGACAAGATCGATGCTGTCCGCGGCATGAACATTTCCATCACGACCACGGCGAAGACCGACGAAGAAGCCAAGGCGCTTCTTGCCGGGTTCCACTTCCCGTTCCGCAACTAAGTTAGGTGCTTCAAATGGCAAAGTTATCTTTGATCAACCGCGAACTCAAGCGCGAAGCCGCTGTGGCCAAGTTCGCTGCCAAGCGCGCCGAACTGAAGGCGATTATCAACGACGCTACCCGCTCCATCGAAGAACGTATGGACGCCCGTCTGGCTCTGCAGGCTCTGCCCCGCAACGCCAGCCCCGTGCGTCTGCGCAACCGCTGCGGCCTGACCGGCCGTCCGCGCGGCACGTTCCGTAAGTTTGGCCTGGCGCGCGGCATGATCCGTGACGCCGCCATGCGTGGTGACATTCCCGGCCTGATCAAGGCCAGCTGGTAACGCGAGGAGATTACTAAATGAGTATGAGTGATCCGATCGCCGATATGCTGACCCGTATCCGCAACGGTCAGATCGTCGACAAGACTGAAGTCGTGATGCCGAGCTCCAAGCTCAAGGTTGCGATTGCCCAGGTTCTCAAGGACGAAGGCTACATCGACGGTTTCTCCGTTGTTGCCAACGAAGGCAAGTCTGAACTGCATATCGGTTTGAAGTATTACGCAGGCCGTCCCGTGATTGAACGCATCGAACGCGTTTCTCGTCCCGGACTGCGCATCTATAAGAACCATGAGTCCATTCCGCAGGTTATGAACGGCCTGGGTATTGCGATCGTTTCGACCCCGAAGGGCGTGATGACCGATCGCAAGGCCCGTGCTGCCGGTATCGGCGGTGAAGTGCTCTGCTACGTCGCTTAATCGGGAGGTGCAATATGTCTCGTATTGGTAAGCATCCCGTGGAACTGGCTGCCGGCGTGCAGGCTACCGTTGCCAACGGCAACATCACCCTCAAGGGACCCAAGGGCGAAGTGACCACCCACATCCTGGCCAAGGTCGTCGTTGAACAGGAAGGCAACGTTCTTTCGTTCAAGCAGACCGACGAAAGCCGCGAATCGAACGCCAACACCGGCACGATGCGCGCTCTCGTGGCCTCGATGAACAAGGGTACCTCCGTCGGCTTTGAAAAGAAGCTGACGCTCGTGGGCGTGGGCTTCCGTGCCCAGGCTCAGGGCAACAAGCTCAACCTGCAGCTCGGTTTCTCTCACCCCGTCGTGCACGAAATGCCCGCCGGCGTGACCTGCGAAACCCCCACCCCGACCGAAATCATCGTCAAGGGTGCCGACAGCCAGAAGGTTGGTCAGACCGCTGCTGAAATTCGCGGCTACCGCGAACCCGAACCCTACAAGGGCAAGGGCATCCGCTATGCCGACGAACGCGTCGTCATTAAGGAAACCAAGAAGAAGTAAGCCGGGGACGAAAAAATGATCAATAAGAAGCAAAATCGTCTGCGCCGTGCCGGTGCCACCCGCGCCCGCATCAAGCTGCAGAAAGTGAACCGTCTGTCCGTGCATCGCACGAACCTTCACATCTACGCCACCATCATTTCGGCCTCCGGCGACCGCGTTCTCGTGAGCGCTTCGACCGCTGAAGCTGAAGTGCGCGCCAAGCTCGCTGCCGAAGGCGGCAACGGCGGCAACATCGCCGCTGCCAAGATTGTTGGCGCTCGTCTGGCTGAGAAGGCAAAGGCTGCCGGGATCGAATCCTGCGCTTTTGACCGCTCCGGTTATCGTTACCACGGCCGCGTCGCCGCGCTGGCCGAGGCCGCGCGCGAAGCCGGCCTCAAGTTCTAATAGGAATCGAGGCTTATGGCTAAGGTTGATAAGAAGAACGCCGTCGAAGAAATCGATGACGGCATTCGCGAAAAGATGATTGCGGTCAACCGCGTCTCCAAGACCGTTAAGGGTGGCCGCATCCTCGCGTTCGCCGCTCTGACCGTGGCCGGTGACGGCAACGGCTCCATCGGCATGGGCACGGGCAAGAGCCGCGAAGTTCCGGCTTCCGTGAGCAAGGCCATGGAACGCGCCCGCAAGAGCATGAAGAAGGTTCCGCTCAACAACGGCACCATCTTCCACGCTGTTGAAGGCCGTCACGGCGCCAGCCGCGTCCTGCTGATGCCCGCCGCCGAAGGTACCGGCGTCATCGCCGGCGGCCCGATGCGTGCCGTGATGGATGCCGTCGGCATCCGCAACGTGCTCGCCAAGGCGTACGGTTCGACCAATCCCTACAACATGGTTCGTGCGACGCTCAACGCGCTCGAAAACCTGCACTCTCCGGCTGACATCGCTGCCAAGCGCGGCAAGTCGGTCGAAGAACTGACGGCCTAATTGAGGAGTTTTTCGAAATGTCTGAAAAGAAGACCGTGAAGGTTACGCTCGTCAAGAGCCCGATCGGCACCGGCGAGAAGCATCGCGCCACGCTGCTCGGTCTGGGTCTGAAGAAGCTGCACCAGAGCCGTGTGCTCGAAGACACGCCCGCCGTGCGCGGCATGATCACCAAGGTCGCCTTTCTTGTGCGCGCTGAATGATCTCGAGGTAAATACAAATGCGTTTGAATACCATCAAGCCCAATGAAGGCGCCAAGAGCGCGGCTCACCGAGTCGGTCGCGGCGTCGGCTCCGGCTGGGGCAAGACCGCTGGCCGCGGCCACAAGGGTCAGAAGTCCCGTGCCGGCGGCTTCCACAAGGTCGGCTTTGAAGGCGGCCAGATGCCCCTGCATCGCCGTCTGCCCAAGCGCGGCTTTACGTCTCTGTCGCGCCGCTTCGTTGAAGTCGTGCGTCTCAATGAACTCGAAGCGATGCCCGTCGATGTGATCGATCTGGCTGCCCTCAAGCAGGCCAACGTCGTGTCCATCCTCGCGCAGGACGCTCGCGTGATCCTCTCGGGCTCGATCTCCCGTGCGGTGACCGTGCGTGGTCTGGGCGTCACCAAGGGTGCCAAGGCTGCCATCGAGGCCGCCGGCGGTACCGTTGAGGCCTAATCCGCCCCTCGGGTTCATTAATTACGCTTTAAGGACACAAACGTGGCCAACAGCCAGAGCAAACCGACGGGATGGGCAAAGTACGGCGACCTTAAAAATCGTCTGTTCTTTCTCCTTCTCGCACTGATTGTGTACCGCATCGGTGCTCACGTGCCGGTGCCGGGCATCGATCCCGACATGCTGCGGCAGCTCTTTTCCGAGCAGCAGGGCGGCATCCTCGGGCTGTTCAACATGTTCTCCGGTGGCGCCCTGTCGCGCTTCTCGGTGTTTGCGCTCGGCATCATGCCGTACATCTCTGCGTCGATCATCATGCAGATGCTCTCGTACGTGCTGCCGAGCCTTGAAGCGTTGCGTAAAGAAGGCGAGTCCGGTCGCCGCAAGATCACCCAGTACACGCGCTACGGCACGTTGCTGCTGGGCTTTTTCCAGGCCGTCGGCATTGCCGTCGCCCTGGAAACGCAGGCCGGTCTCGTGATTACCCCCGGGTTGATGTTCCGCTTCACGTGTGCAGTGAGCCTCGTGACGGGCACCATGTTCCTGATGTGGCTCGGTGAGCAGATTACCGAACGCGGCCTCGGGAACGGCATCTCGATCATCATTTTCGCCGGTATTGTGGCCGGTCTCCCGAACGCTGTGAGCGGCTTGTTCCAGCTCGTCAGCACGGGTGCCATCTCGCCCCTGTCGGCGATCTTCGTGATCGCAGTTGTGGCCCTGGTGACTGCGTTTGTCGTGTTCATCGAACGCGGCCAGCGTCGCATCACCGTGAACTATGCGCGCCGTCAGATCGGCAACCGAATCTACGGCGGTCAGGCCTCGTACCTGCCGCTCAAGATGAACATGTCGGGTGTGATTCCCCCGATCTTTGCTTCGTCGCTGATTCTGTTCCCCGCGACGCTCGCGGGCTGGTTCACGAGCGGTGATTCGACCCGTTGGATCCGCGACCTGGCTGCGGCTCTGAGCCCCGGTCAGCCGCTGTACACGCTTCTTTATGCCGCTTTGATCATTTTCTTTGCCTTCTTCTACACGGCGTTGGTCTTCAACCCGAAGGAAACGGCAGAGAATCTGAAAAAGAGTGGTGCGTTTGTTCCCGGTATCCGCCCGGGCGAACAGACGGCCCGCTATATCGACAAGGTGCTCGTGCGCCTGACGTTGGGCGGTGCTGCCTATCTGACGTTCGTGTGCCTCGTGCCCGAATTCCTGAACCTTCGTTTCAACGTGCCGTTCTACTTCGGCGGTACTTCGCTGCTCATTGTGGTGGTTGTGACGATGGACTTCATGAATCAGGTTCAGGCTTACATGATGTCGCACCAGTATGAGAATTTGCTCAAGAAGACTAACTTCAAGGGCTTTGGTTCGGGTCTCTGATCCGGGCCGCAACAATCGCGTGCCGACCCGCGCCGACGATAAGAAAGCGCGGGTTCGACATGAAGAAAAACAAGCGTTCGTTTTGACGGTCTTTTCGAAGATCTAGTCTTGGAAGGGGCTTTCAATACAACCGATGGGGGTGCCCTGCGGTGCACTACGCCGAAGGGAGCAACACGAACTGAGGTAGGACGCTTGTTTTTTCTGGAAAAACAGGTAAAATCCTGCGCTTTCCCCATGTTGGCACTCTTAAAAGAGCGCCCGCTTGCGTTGTCAGGCGGGCTGGAGATGAAGAATGAAGGTTAACGCTTCGGTCAAAAAAATGTGCCGCAAGTGCAAGATCATTAGGCGCAAAGGCGTTGTGCGCGTGATCTGCGAAGATCCGCGTCACAAGCAGCGTCAAGGCTAATGAGGTAAATACAAATGGCTCGTATCGCCGGTATTAATATTCCGCCGAATCAGCATTGCGTGATCGGTCTGACTGCCATCTACGGCATCGGTCGTTCCCGTGCTATGGAGATTTTGGACTCCTGCGGCATTGAACATTCCAAGAAGGTCAAGGATCTGGACGACGCGGAACTTGAAAAGATCCGCGACGCCGTCGGTCAGTTCACCGTTGAAGGTGACCTGCGTCGTGAAGTTCAGCTCTCGATCAAGCGTCTGATTGACTTGGGCACGTATCGCGGCTTCCGTCACCGCCGTGGTCTGCCGGTGCGCGGTCAGCGCACCCGTACCAACGCCCGCACCCGCAAGGGCCCGCGTAAGGCTGGTGTGACGCTCAAGAAGTAATCACAAAGGATAGTTATGGCTCCCAAATCTCAGCAGGCCGCTCGCGCCCGCAAGAAGGTGAAGAAGGTTGTGACCGAAGGCATCGCCCACGTGCATGCTTCTTTCAACAACACGATCATCACCATCACCGATCGCCAGGGCAATGCCGTCGCCGCATCGTCCGCCGGTGCCCAGGGCTTCAAGGGTTCTCGCAAGTCGACTCCCTTTGCTGCTCAGGTCGCTGCCGAACATGCCGGTAAGATCGCCCTCGAATTCGGTCTGAAGAACGTTGAAGTGCGCATCATGGGTCCCGGCCCCGGCCGTGAATCCAGCATCCGTGCCCTGAATGCCCTCGGCATTCGCGTCACGAGCATCCAGGACGTCACTCCCGTTCCGCACAACGGTGTTCGCCCCTCCAAGCGTCGCCGCGTGTAATCCAGCACAAAATTCACATTTCGTATCCTGCGTTTGCGTTGATCCTATCGTCAAACGCAAACTCAATGCGGTGCAAACCGCAGGATAGAAGAGGTAACTTATAAAATGGCACGATATCTCGGTCCCAAGTTGAAGCTCTCGCGTCGCGAGGGTTCCGACCTCAATCTGAAGAGCGCCCGCCGTTCCTTTGACTCCAAGGTCAAGAACGCCGAAGTCAAGCCCGGCCAGCACGGCAAGATTTCCGGTGCGCGTCTCTCGGACTACGGTACGCAGCTGCGTGAAAAGCAGAAGGTTAAGCGTACCTACGGCGTTCTCGAACGCCAGTTCCGTCGTTACTACGCGGAAGCCAGCCGCCGCACGGGCAACACCGGCGAAATCCTTCTCGCCCTGCTCGAATGCCGTCTGGACAACGTCGTTTACCGCATGGGCTTTGGCTCGACTCGCGGCGAAGCCCGCCAGCTCGTGAGCCACTGCGCCGTCCTCGTCAACGGCAAGAAGTGCAACATTCCGTCCTACTCGGTCAAGGCCGGGGACGTCATCTCCATCCGCGAATCGGCTAAGAAGCAGGTTCGCATCGCCGAAGCGCTCGAGCTCGCCGGCCAGGCCGGTTTCCCGGCTTGGGTGAGCGTTGATGCCAAGAAGATGGAAGGCACCTTCAAGAGCGTGCCTGCCCGCGATGAAATCGCGCACGACATCAACGAAGCTCTCGTCGTCGAACTTTACTCGCGTTAATTTGGCGATTGATCGGCTCTTTGCGGTACTCTGTAGTGCGGGGTACCCGAGAGCCGAATCGACGATACAAATTCGGGCGTCCGACTCTCTTTCCGGGGTGTCGGACGCATGTCCGTATATAAACCCCGGAAAATTTTTCCATGGACTCAGCCTTATCGGTGTAACGAGCCGAGGGTATTGAAGAGGAAACCACACTCATGAACAGCTTGACACTCTTGAAGCCGACGACGGTTGAAGCCGTCATCGACGAAAAGAATCCCAACCAGGCCGTCATCACGCTCGAACCGTTCGAGCGCGGCTACGGCCACACGCTCGGCAATGCTCTGCGTCGCATCCTGCTCGCCTCGATGGTCGGCTATGCGCCCACGGAAGCCTCGATTGCCGGCGTTGTGCACGAATACTCCCAGGTGGACGGCGTGATCGAAGACGTCGTCGACATTCTTCTGAACCTCAAGGGTGTCGTCTTCAAGCTTGAAGGCGGCCGCGAAGACGTCATTCTGCGCCTCAACAAGTCCGGTACCGGCCCCGTGACGGCCGCCGACTTTGAGCTGCCCCACGACGTGACCGTGCTCAACCCCGACCACGTGATCGCCAACCTCTCGGGCGGCAAGCTCGACATGCAGGTTCGCG
>CAMAHM010000036.1 GCA_945834535.1 uncultured Sutterella sp.
TAGTCAACCAAGGCTTGTTGCCAAGCCTCTGACTTCAGTCAGGGGTTGGTTGACCTCAAACAAGTTCGGAGGCAATTGAGCTTTCTAACGCGTTCCTTCTTCAGACGCCCGTCGTCAGACGGTCGATTTTGGCACCCGCGCGCATAAGCCGCATGCCCCAGAAAACGACGATCAGGCACACTCCCGTGTCGGCAAAAACTGCGCTCCACATGCTCGCATGTCCGGCAAGGGCCGCTGCGGCAAAGCCGAATTTGACCGCCAGAGCGAAGGCGATGTTTTCAGTAAGCGTGCGGTGTGTGACGCGCGACAGGTGCTTGAACCAGGCAATCTTTTCGATGTTGTCGTCCATGAGCGCGACGTCGGCTGCTTCGACCGCCGTGTCGCTTCCCTGCACGCCCATGGCAAAGCCGATGCGCGCACGCGCTAGGGCCGGAGCATCGTTAATGCCGTCGCCTGCCATGCCCGTGGGGCTCTGAGCGTCGAGTCGAGCCACGAAGTCAAGTTTTTCCTGTGGCACGAGGTCGGCTCTGAGGTTGTCAATCCCGACTTCCCGAGCAATGCGCTCGCCGCTGCGTGCGTTGTCGCCCGTGAGCATCCACACCGTAAGGTCGGCGCGTTTTAACGCGTCGACGGCATCCTTTGCATTGGGTTTGACCGTATCGGCGACGATAAAGACGGCAATGACGCCGAACATGTCCGATAGAGCCACGGCTGAGGCGCCACGCTCGTAGGCGCTTTCAAATGCTGCTCGAACAGCGTCGTTTGCTTTGCGGTGCTCTTCAAGCCACTTGAGGTTGGTGAGCGCAAGATGCGTGCCGCGCACCGAGCCCGTCGTGCCCATGCCCGGCACGGCCTTGAAGTCGACGGCTTCGTCCCAAGAGAGTCCCGTTTGGCGGGCCTTGTCGAGAACGGCGCGACTGATGGGGTGTGAGCTCATGCACGCCAGACCCGCAGCCGTGCCAAGCGCCTGCGACTCCGTCACCCGGGGAGCAAGAATGAGGACATCCGTGACGACGGGTTTGCCGCAGGTAACGGTACCTGTTTTATCGAGCGCAATGGTCGTAAGTTCTCGCCCCGCTTCAAGATAGACGCCGCCTTTGACGAGAAGTCCGCGGCGGGCGGCCAACGCCAGAGCGCTTGCGATGGTGACGGGGGTTGAAATCACAAGGGCACAGGGGCAGGAGATCACAAGCAGCACGAGTGCGCGGTAAAGCCACTCGGTCCAGACAAGATCGGTGATGAGGGGGCCGACTGACGCCGTGAGCGCAGCCAGAACAAAAACGCACGGCGTGTAGCGTTGGGCAAAACGATCAACAAAGCGCTGCAGCGGAGCCTTTTTCTGTTCGGCCTGCTGCACTGCGCGCAGGATGCGGGCACTCATCGAATCGTCGGCGCGGTGTGTGGCGCGTATCGTCAGCGTGCTGTCCAAACCGAGCGTGCCGCCGTAAATGCGATCGCCCGGCGTTTTAGCGACAGGTAAAGACTCGCCCGTGATCATTGACTCGTCCATGGCACCGCTTCCCTCAATCACCACTCCGTCCATGGCGGCGCGCTCGCCGGGTTCAATGCGGTAGACCGTGCCGACGTCGAGACCCTCGACGGGCAGACGCTGCCAGCTGTGGGCAAGGCGCACGAGTGCCTGCGCGGGGGTGACGTCCAAAAGAGCCCGTACGGCGTTTTTAGCCTTGACCATGCACAGCGATTCGATGGCTTCGCCGATTTCAAAAAGCGCTGTCACCATAGCCGCTTCGGGCCAGGCGCCAATCAGGCAGGCGCCGATGACGGCGACGGCCATCAGGGTCTGCATGTCAAGCCGCAGGCGCGCAAGGTTGCGCAGACCGGCGACAATGGTGCCGAACCCGGCCGTCACAATGGCCGCCACCGAAAGCGCAATGATGACGGACTCGTCGACAAAGCTCCCGAGCTCGAAAAGTTCGAGCACTTCGGCGCAGGCCGCCAAAAAGAGAGCAGCCGCAAGACGCAGGTGCGTTGAGCGGTGCGATGTGCCGGACGCTTTGGGGGTGTCCATGCGTACGAGCGAGCACTGCCAGCCCGCCCGCAAAAGCAGTTCCATTGTCGGACGTACGCGCTCAGCGGGCAGACTGAGCGTCACGTTGCGCGACTTCAGCTCGACTGTCGATTTGAAAGCAAGAAGCCCGACAACCTGCTCGGCCTCATCTTCGCCGACCATGTTCTCGACATGAAGCACCACCTGCCGCAATTGTGCATCGGCCAAAAGTTTTCCCTGCATGCCGCACTGCTGCACGGCTTCAAGAATAAGCTTCGTATCACGCGCATGGTCGGAGACTTCAAAAAGCGCAATGCGCTCGGCATAGTCAAAGGCAACGGCGCGAATGCCGGCAGCATCGGCAAGCGCCTTTTGAAGAGCGCCCGATTCGTGGGGGCAGCACATTTTTGGGATATGCACCCGCACGATGAGCTTGGTCTGATCGGCATTGTGTGTGGTTTCGGTCATGACGAATGTTCCAGAGCGGCGCACGAAGCGCCCGATACAATTGCCGACAATTAAAAACCCTGTAGCCGCTACAGGGTCAAGCCACCTTCACGTATGATGCACTGCGTTGTGACACGGGAAAGGATGAAGTCATGCGCATCGGAGAATTGGCCGCTCGGGCCGGCGTCAATCAGGAAACTGTTCGCTTTTATGAAGCCAAGGGATTGCTGCCTGCGCCTGCTCGTCAGACCAACGGGTATCGCGTCTACACCGAGGCACACCTTGAGCGCCTTTTGTTCGTACGGCACTGTCGAGAACTTGATCTGTCTCTCGAAGACGTGGCGCGCCTGTGCGCGCTCGACGCGGGGGACGATGCCGATCTGGACAACGTGCACGCGCTCATCGAAGGGCAGCTCGCGCGCATTGAAAGCAAGATTCGAAGTCTTGAGTGCCTGCGCGAGAGGCTCACAAAGCTGCAATCGTGCTGCTGCGGACACCACCGACACGCGCACTGCGGTATTCTGCAAGGTCTTAAGTCCGAAGACAGTCCGACGGCGGACACGAACGCGAGTCTATCCCGGTGTCATTAATTAAAAAAACCAACTAACCATGCAGATTTCCATTGCTTTAATCATTGTCGGCAGCCTTTTGATGCTTGTTGCCGTCGGCGTGCCGACATACATCATCTCCCGCTATGCCAAACGTATTGCTCCAGCGCTCACGCGCGAAGGTCTCGCTTCCGACTTCGGCGGGCTCCTTTATCTGTTTGTGGCAGGCGAAGTGGGATATCTGATCACTTCTCTCTGGCAGGCAGGACGCATGGCGGGTGACCTTTACGTTCTTATGAGTACGAGCTCGGGCGCTCTTGCAGGAGCGGCCCTGGCGGCGGTGCCGAGCATGTTGGCGGTACTTCTCACGGCGTTTTTGCTGTGGAAGATTGCCGTGGGCCGCACGCCGCGCGCTGCGGCAATCGCAGTGATTTTGCTGTGGCTGAGCGGCCCGTGCGTTGCTGCTGCTCAGAGCTGGTACATGCAGATGGCGCTCGACGAGTGGTCGATGCTGCGCGGTTTCGGATGGTGTTTTTTCTGGACGATTTATCTTGCGGCTGCAACAAGGCCGGCCCTCATCTACGGCACGGCTCGAGGCAGGTCGATTGCCGCGGGCCGATGACGGACTTCGTTTGACTGGGCTAAACGCACGAAAGGCTCGGTGCTCCCGAGCCTTTCGTCATGGTGCTTTGTACGCCGGACGCCCGTCAGAAGGTCACGTGATCCGGGTCGAGTCCTGAAAACGCCGTCTGCGGCATGGCGTCGATCGCCGCCATGTCTTCGCTTGAGATGGAAAAACCAAAGAGCTCGGTGTTCTGTTTAAGGCGCTCGGCGTTCATCGACTTGGGCAGCACGATGGCGCCGTGCTGCAACGCCCAACGCAGAGCCACCTGCGCGCCCGTGACACCGTACTTGGCGCCGATTTCACTCAGAAGCGGGTGGTGAATGAGCGCCCCCCGTCCCAAAGGCGACCAGGCTTCGACCTGAATGCCCCGCGACTGACAGAACTCGACCGTCGGAGCCTGCATGTAGCCGGGGTGAAACTCGAGCTGATTGACCATGGGAGCAATGCGGGCGCGTGCAAGAAGCGGCACCAGGTGATGAATCAGAAAGTTCGACACGCCGATCGAGCGCACACGGCCGCTTTCATAGATTTCCTCCATGGCGCGCCACGTCCCCGAATTGATGCTCTGCCAGGTCATGGCTTCACCGCGGGCGGCGGGCCAGTGAATCAAAAATAGATCAAGGTAGTCAAGGCCGAGGGTCTTTAAGGTCGTATCAAACGCGGCGAGCGTTTCCTTGTAGCCGCGGTCGGCGTTCCAAAGTTTGCTCGTCACAAAGATCTTGTCGCGCGGCATGCCGCACGTGCGCACGGCCTCGCCGACGCTGCGTTCGTTGCCGTAAATGTGGGCGGTATCAATGTGGCGGTAGCCGATTTCGACGGCTTTGTGAATATGGCGTACAAGTTCCTGATTGTCAGGAATCTGCCAGGTTCCCAAACCGATGCAGGGAATCTTGACGCCGTTGGAAAGAGGAAACCCGCTTGCTGCACTGGGCAATTTGTCTACTCCGTGTTGGAATGTGCTCGGTTGTTTTTTGAAGTCAAGCGCCCCTCAAGGGGGAGCGGCGATTGCGGTCGAGCATCTGTTTTTTCGGTCCCGCATTCTAGCAAACCGAGCCCCTTGAGCCGTGTCGGGAATCTTGTCAAGCACAAATAGGGAACTCGGACGTTGCGCTAAAATCCACGAATGTTTCGGAGCGGACGCTGCGCGCGTTTTTGTCGGGCGGCTATTGCTTCCAAGATGCGCTCAATGCCGTCCTCAGATCGGGTGCGGACGTGCGTTTTTGCCGCGCATCGCCATAAAACTTCACAAAAAGGCATACGACAATGGCAATGGATGAATTGCAATCGGCGGTGACGCTCGGAGCGGCTGCAGCGGTGGTCGCCGCCGGTTTGGGATGGCAGTTGTGGCGCCGCAGAACCTTTAAGCCCAGAGTCTATCGACCCAACAAGGCCGTTTCCGAGGACCGTCGCGACGAACGCGGAGCGCCTATTCCCAACGACACGCCAAGCAAAGACGCCGTGCAAAAGAGCGATGAGGTCTACGCTTTTGAAGCGGTCAACGTAAAGCGTCCGACCATGCTTGCCGTCACCGCGCACGAGGGCGATGCGACGGCAGCTGAACTCTTCATTCAGCGTGCCTACAAAATCGATCGCGAACACTGGCGTGAACTGCCGGTGTCCGAATTTGAAAAGCGCGATCTTTCCTGCCTTTTTGCCTACGTCAACAAGCTCGACTGGGTGCCCGGCAGCGCCTTTGAGCGTCACATCTATGCGGTGAGCTTTTCGCCCGTACTCGAAGAGGCGCTCAAGCAGGGGTACCACCCCCGCGCCAATGCCACGGCCGCCGATCTGCAGTTTTGCTGCATCGACGAGAACGGCAAGCAGCTTGGCGAGCCCATGCTGATGCCCGACCATGCCTGGGGGCAGACGGCGCGCGTGCATGCCCTTTGGTGCGCCCTCAATCCGGCCGATAAACCGCATGAGCTTGCCGGAGAGCTCTTTAAGGAGGTGGAAACACTCAAGCAGCACCTCGAAAAGCTGGCGCCGCACGTGGCAGCGCTCACGCTGCGCACCTGGCAGCAGCGCGTCGACGAAATTGTTGACCTTGCGCACGACCTGCGCCGACTTGGCCCCGAAGAGGGGGCGGCGCTCGAGCGCAATGCCCGCACGGATGTGATCGCTGCCAACATGCGTATGGAGGCTAAGCGCATTGACGACATGGTGGCCGAACGCGCCAAAAGCGTGCATACGCTCGAAGAGGCCGACGAAGCGCTCGTCCATGCCATTGCCTTCATGCACGTGCGTGAGCTCATTGTGCGCGTGCTGCGCATCTGCGCCCTCATGCGCGTCATCGGCGGCGACTCGTTTGAGCGTGAAGTGCACTGCGCCAACCATGTGACGAGTGACATCGCGCAATTTACCGATGTACGGCCGCTTCTGAATGCCGTCCAGGCTCTTGCGCACACCTCTTTCGAGGACGGTGCTGCCCGAGCGCTTGCCGACTCGCACGTGGAAAAGACCGGCGCCGTCTACCGCCACTCCAAGGAGCTTCTTGAAACACATGACGCGCTCATCGAAGAGCTGCAGCAGGAAGCCGGTCGCGTACAGTACGAAATCGACCGTTGCCTGCTGTGTCAGAGTCGCCCGCGTCGCTATGCGGTTCGCGTCTCCGACGACGGCGCCATCGAAAAGTTCTTCATTCTCGACGTCTGACGTCATCCATTGGCAGCGCTCTGCCGCAATCCTATCCATCGCAAAACGCTTCGATTCCGAGAAGGAAGTCGAAGCGTTTTGTGAGTTGGATTGGGCTTTTGCTTAATCGAGGCGCTTGGGACGGGCGTCCTCGCGCAGGTTGTCCAGAAGGTCGGCAGCGGCGCGGGCAATGTCGCCCGCGGTAAAGCCTGCGTGCACGCCTTCACTCGAGGCACCGTGCAGCCACACGGCACCGAGCGTAGCGCTCACGAGGTCAAACCCTTGGGCAAAGAAGCTTGCGAGCATACCGGCAAGCACGTCGCCGGAACCGGCTGTCGCGAGCATGGCGTTGCCCGTCGGATTGATCCAGGTGCGCGAGCTGCGCAGAGTCACCACGCTGCCCGCGCCCTTGAGAATGCAAATGGCCCCTGTTTGAATCGAGAGTTCGCGGCCCTGACCGATGCGATCGGCCTGCACCTTTTCGATCGTGGTGCGCAAAATGGCGGCCGCCTCGCCCGGGTGGGGCGTGATGACGGTGTGTCCCTTGCGCGCGAGCACAGCGTCCTGCAGTGTAAGGTCGTCGGCAAGCATTCTGAGCGCATCGGCGTCAAGAATAAGGGGCACGGGACTGGCGATCGCTTCGCGCAGGCGTGCCTTGGCTTTTTCAGAAAAGCCAAGGCCGCAACCGACCACGTTGCAGGACGTGCGCGTCAGATCAACGGGCGCGTCAGCAAACATCAGTTCCGGGTAGAGGGGATCGACCGCAGGCGCCTTGTCGCTCATGAGTTCAAGGGTGACGCTGCCCGCGCCCATCAAAAGCGCAGCGCGGCCCGCGAGCAGGGCGGCACCGATTTTGCCAGTGTCGCCTCCGATGACCGCCACGTGACCATAGGTGCCCTTGTGCGAATGGCGGCGGCGCTCTTCGAGAATATGACGGAAATCGTCGGTGTCGATCAGGCCGATGGTCGAAAGGGGGACGGATACGTCAAGTTCGGCTGTTTCAACAAGGCCCGCCGCGTCGGCGCCGTCGTTCATGTAGCAGCCCGCTTTGGGCGAAAACATTGCCACGGTGAGGTCCGAGCGGCACCCCATGGCGCCGCCCACCCAGTTGCCGGTCATGGCATCCAGTCCCGAGGGCAGATCGACACTCACGTGCAGGGCCTGACGTTCATTGAACCACATGGCTGCATCGAGATAGTCGCCCTTGAGGGGCTTGGTGAGGCCCGTGCCAAAGAGCGCGTCGACCACCACGTCGGCCTTGTCGGCGTTGTAGGGGTCGGAAATCGTCACGCCGCCCGCGGCGCACCAGGCGTCGTACATCGTTTTGGCGTCGTCCGTTTTGGGCTGCGTGCAGCCGATCAGGCAGCACGTCACGCGCCAGCCGTTTTCCTTGAGGACTCGCGCGGCGGCAAAACCGTCGCCGCCGTTGTTGCCCGGGCCGCAGATGAAGACCGCGTGGCCGGCTTCAGGCCGAGCCTTCATGATGCGGCGGGCAACGGCCTCGCCTGCGCGGCGCATCAGTTCGCAGGCGGGCAGTTGATTGTTGTAGCGATGCTCGAGCGTCGCCAGTTCGTCAAGGTTGAGGATTTGCTGAGCCATGGATCATCCTGTGCGTCCCCGTTCGAGGGGAACGCCGAAAAACGCGCAAGAAAAAGGCCCCGATGCGCAAGAGGCGGCGCATGGGACAGTTGACGGCGGGCATTCTAAAGGAGAGTTCGGCAATTGGCGTGCCTGTCGGGTGTTGGAGCGGCTTTGGCGGTTCTTGCGCAGGAGCCGCCGCCAGGCGTGACGCATCCCAAGATAAATGCCGTTTAACTTATAATTCGGCCACGCCTGCAACGGGCTTTGCGCGTTGCAGTTTTCTTTATTGTTCCAGCCTTTTTGATCTCATGTCCAACGATTGCGTTGTTTTCAAGATCCCCGGTTCCTGCGCTCTGTCGGCATTCCGCGCCGAGCGTCTGCTGGCCGCCCTGCGTGAGCAGGCACCCTGTGTCGAAAATGTTTCGGCCCGTTATGTGCATTTCGTGCACTGCTCTCGCGCTCTCACTGAGCAGGAAACAGCGCGCCTCGAAACGCTTCTTGCCTACGGCGACGAAGGCAACGACGTGCGCGCCGATCTTTCTTTGATGGTGGTGCCGCGTCTGGGCACGATCAGCCCCTGGGCGTCCAAGGCGACCGACATTGTGCACAATTGCGGCGTTGAGGCCGTGCTGCGCATCGAGCGCGGCGTGCAGTATGCGGTGACGCTTTCTTCGCCCGCCGATGAAGAGACGCTTCAGACCGTGGCCCGCCTCGTGCACGACCGCATGACCGAAACCGTGATCGATCCCGAGGCCGATCCGTCGGCGCTCTTTGAAGACGTTGCCGGCAAGGCCATGGGCGTGGTGGATATTCTCGGCGCCGGCAAGCCCGCGCTCGAAAAGGCCAACCTTGAACTCGGTTTGGCTCTTGCCCCCGATGAAATCGACTACCTCTTGGACGCTTTCGGTCGCGCTCAGCGCAATCCCACTGACGTTGAACTCATGATGTTTGCGCAGGCCAACTCCGAGCACTGCCGCCACAAGATCTTCAACGCCAAGTTCACGATCGACGGCGTCGATCAGGAAAAGACGCTCTTTGGCATGATCCGCGACACGCACAAGGCTTCGCCCCGCGGCACGATTATTGCCTACTCGGACAATGCGGCCGTCTTTGAAGGCCCGACCGTTACGCGTCTTTACCCGCGTCCCACCGAAAACGATCTCTTCGGTCGCAAATTCGAAGAGCGCCTTGAACCGGTGCACACGGTCTTTAAGGTCGAAACCCATAACCATCCGACGGCTATCTGCCCCTTCCCGGGCGCTTCCACCGGCTCGGGCGGTGAAATCCGCGACGAAGGCGCTACGGGCCGCGGTGCGCGTCCCAAGGCGGGCCTGTGCGGCTTCTCGGTGTCTGCGCTGCAAATTCCCGGCCTCGGCCAGCGTTGGGAAAACGACCGTGACACGACGGGAGAGGCTGCTGACGGCGCCAACGAACGGTACGGTGCTCCCTCGCGCATTGCGAGCGCTCTGAGCATCATGACCGAAGGCCCGATCGGCGCCGCGGCCTTCAATAACGAATTCGGCCGCGCCAACATCCTCGGCTACTTCCGCGCCTTTGAAGCGCGCGTGGGTCAAACGCGCTACGGCTACCACAAGCCCATCATGCTCGCCGGCGGCATCGGTAACATTCGCGAGGATCAGACGGCCAAGCACACACTCGAGCCGGGGACGCTTCTCATCGTGCTCGGCGGCCCGGGCATGCGCATCGGTCTGGGCGGCGGTGCCGCAAGTTCGATGACCTCGGGCAGCAACGCCGAGAGCCTTGACTTTGACTCCGTGCAGCGCGGCAACCCCGAAATGGAACGTCGTGCGCAGGAAGTGATCGACCGCTGCTGGGCTTCGGGGGCCGAGAATCCCATTCTGGCCATCCACGACATCGGTGCCGGCGGTTTGTCGAACGCCATGCCCGAACTGGCCGACCTTTCGGGGCACGGTGCCGTGCTCTCGCTCGACAAGGTGCCCGTGGAAGAAAAGGGCATGAGTCCGCTCGAAGTGTGGTGCAACGAAAGTCAGGAGCGCTACGCGATCGCCATCGCGCCCGAATCGCTTGAGAAGTTTGATGCCTTCTGCCGCCGCGAACGCTGCCCGTATGCCGTCCTTGGCTCGATCAGCGAAGACGGCACGCTTGTTGTCGAAGGCCGCAAGGGTGAGGATCGGGCTGTGCAGATGCCCATGGAAGTGCTCCTTGGCAAGCCCCCGCGCATGCACCGCAATGTGACAACCGTCAAGCCTGACCTCAAGCCCTTTGATGCGGGTGCCGTGACGCTCAAGCAGGCCCTTTACGACGTTCTGCGCCACCCGACCGTGGCCAACAAGAACTTCCTCATCACCATCGGCGACCGTACCGTGGGCGGCCTTGTGAGCCGTGACCAGATGGTCGGTCCCTGGCAGGTGCCCGTTGCCGACTGCGCCGTCACCAACGTCAACTTCACCGGGTTTGCCGGCGAAGCCATGGCGATGGGTGAACGCACGCCCGTGGCGGTGATCGATGCTGCGGCCGCAAGCCGCATGGCGATCGGCGAAGCCGTGATGAATCTGGCGGCAGCCGACATTGAACTCGGGCTGGTGAAGCTGTCCGCCAACTGGATGGCCGCCTGCGGCGCGAGCGGCGAAGACGCCAAGCTCTTTGCCGCCGTCAAGGCCGCCAGCGACTTCTGCCAGAGCCTGAAGATTTCGATCCCCGTCGGCAAGGACTCGTGCTCGATGCGCACGGCCTGGAAGGACGGTGATACCGACAAGTGCGTGACGAGTCCCGTCTCGCTCATCGCTTCTGCCGCTGCTCCCGTCAAGGATGTGCGTCTGACGCTCACGCCGCAGCTGCGCACCGATAAGCCGACGACGCTTTTGGCGATCGATCTGTCGGGCGGCAAGAACCGCATGGGTGCCTCGATTTTGGCGCAGACCTCACAGAGCTTCGGCAACGAAGCGCCCGATGTTGAAGATCCGACGGTTGTGTCGCGTTTTGTTGCCGCGCTGCGCAAGCTCACCCTCGCCGGCTGCGTCTTTGCCTACCACGATCGCTCCGACGGCGGCTTTGCCGCGACGCTCGCAGAGATGATGTTTGCCACGCACTGCGGTCTTGACATCAATCTGGACGCCCTCATTGAAGGCAGTAAGGACACCGACGCCGCGCTGCGCGCCTTCTTCAACGAAGAGCTTGGTGCCGTTTTGCAGGTGCCCACGGAACGCCTGAACGACGTCTACGGCGTGCTTGAAGCCAATGATCTGCTGGCGCTCAGCGCAGCCATCGGCACGGTGAACGACAGCGACCGTCTCGTTGTGCGCACGGGTTCGTACGAGCTCGTCAACGAAAAGCGCACCGACCTCATGAAGGCCTGGTGTGAAGTGAGCCATGCCATTGCACGCAATCGTGACAATCCGGCCTGCGCTGACAGCGAACTTGCCGTTCAGACCGACGAAAAGGCCCTGGGTCTCTTTGTCAAGACGACATTTGACAACGAAGAACGCATTGCCGGACCCTACATCCACAACGGCTTGGCGCGTCCCAAGATGGCCGTGTTGCGCGAGCAGGGTGTCAACTCGCACACAGAAATGGCCGCGGCCTTTACGCGTGCCGGGTTCGATGCTTACGACGTGCACATGACCGACCTTTTGAGCGGTCGCGTCACGTTGGACGAATTCTGCGGTCTGGCGGCTGCGGGCGGCTTCTCGTACGGCGACGTGCTCGGCGCCGGCGGCGGTTGGGCCAAGACGATTCTGCACAATGCGCGTCTTGCTGACATGTTTGCCGAATTCTTCGCCCGTAAGGACACTTTCGCCCTGGGTATCTGCAACGGCTGCCAGATGATGAGCCATCTGCACAGCCTCATCCCGGGTGCCGAAGCCTGGCCCAAGTTCGTGCGCAACCGCAGCGAGCAGTTTGAAGCCCGTCTTGTGGAAGTGCGTCTGGAAGAAAGCCCCTCGATCTTCTTTGCCGGCATGGCAGGTTCCTGCATGCCCATCGTCAACAGCCACGGTGAAGGCCGTGTTGAATGGCGCAACCCCGAAGACGCCGCCAAGGCCGTCATCGCCGCGCGCTATGTCGACGGTACCGGTATGCCGACCGAGGTGTATCCGCTCAATCCCAATGGATCGGCGGGCGGTGTGACCAGCGTGACGACGCCCGACGGGCGCTTCACGATCATGATGCCTCACCCCGAACGCAGCCACCGCAGCGTGCAGTTGAGCTGGCGTCCGCGCACGATGGGAGAACTTTCTCCCTGGATGCGTATGTTTGAAAACGCCCGCGTTTGGGTGGGTTAAAAAGGCGGCGGGTGCCTATCGGGCGCCCGTAGAGCACCGTCCGATTCAGGCTGAGGTTTGCTGCGTGCGAGCTTCGGCCTTTTTTCTTTTGTGTGAGTTCGAGGATGAATCTTGCGGTCTATCTGACGTTTGTCGGAACGAGCCTGCTTCTTGCGCTCGCTCCGGGCCCCGACAATCTTTTCGTGCTGGCGCAAAGCGCAACGTGCGGCGCAAAAAGCGGACTGGCGGTGGTGGCAGGCCTCATCACGGGACTCGTGTGTCAGACGCTTGCTGCAGCTATGGGGATTGCGGCGGTGGTGGCGGCCACACCCTGGCTTTTTTGGGCGGTGCGGCTTGTGGGCGCGGCGTATTTGGTGTATTTGGCGGTCGGCGCCTGGCGTTCCGGGGTCTCCGAAGCGCACGCGGGGACTGTCGCGGGCAATGCGCCTTCGATGGCAGCCTTGTGGCGGCGCGGCGTCATCATGAACGTCACCAATCCCAAGGTGCAGATTTTCTTTCTGGCGTTTTTCCCGCAGTTTGTGACGCCGGGAGCGGACGGGCTGCAGACCGTCACGGAAATGGTGATCCTCGGCGTCACTTTTATGGCGGCAACCGCCGTGGTATTCGGCTCGATTGCGCTGTTTGCGGGCTCAATTGCCGATCGCCTGCGCACGCCAAAAGTTCAGATGCTTCTTAACCGAGCTTCGGCCGTCTTGTTCGTGCTGCTGGCGGCCGGCACTGTTGCCGGCCTTTAAGCTCTCTAGAAAAGGTGGTTGATTCCGACAAAGACCGTGTGATTCGCCAAGCCTCGGTCTTCAGTCGCGATGGCGGGGGGCTTGGAGGAGCCGCCTCCGCCCGCGAGCACAAACTGTGCGTTTTTCTGGTTCTGTACTCCGAAGAGACCGGTGTAGACCTTGGTGCGCGGCGACAGAGGATGATCGTACCTCACGCCCCAGGAAAGACCGTCGGCGTCTTTTTGCTCGCACTGCGTCAGATACCCGATCGTGGCCATCACGCGTCCGATGCCTGCGGGTGTGTTCGAACCCAAAGCGACGGCCCAAAGATTGGGTACGAGGGGATCGTCGGATTGGCGCCCGACGATGTTGAAAGAAAGTTTTGTGACGCGCAGGTCCCAGGCTGCGCTCAATGACTCAAACCAGACGTCGTTAAGGCGTACGCCCGCAACGACGGGATTATTCCATTTGGCAAGCGAAAGGTTGCCTGTTACCGGGCCGTTGACGTACCTCAAGCCAAGGTTGAAGAAGTTGCCGCGACTTGTCGACAGCTTTTCCATGCCGTTGTCGCGATAGGTCTGCTCGCCCAATGCGGCCATGAAGCTTGCTGAAAGGCCTGCAAAAGCCGGCGACGTATAGACGACGGAATTGTCCATGCGTGTGGTCGCCGCACGGGCTCCGCCCGGCAGTCCGATGCCGTTCGTGGAAATGTGGCCGGGTGTTCCGAAAGCGCCAATTGCCGAACCAAGACTTTGGCCCGTAGCTTCGTTCATCGGCAGACTCAAAAAGTGCGGCGTGTACTGCCGCCCCATGGAAAGCGTGCCGAAGCGCCCGGCGATGCCGACCACCGATTCACGCTCAAAAAGGTAGTCGGGACGGTTGCCCGTCGTCTCTCCCGAGTCGACCAAAATGCCCATTTCCAGTCGGGTGAAGGCACGCAGATCAGGACCGATAGTCTCCTGCGCCTTGAAGGTGACGCGGCTGCCGCCGCCGGCGCCGCCCGACGAAAGGCGCACGTTGGTGCTGTTGCCCGCAGTGTAGCTTTCAAGGTAGGTGTCGATCATGCCCGACACGGAAACGTCGGCGGCCTGAGCGGCACCCAAGCTGCAGGCGGTTGTCAGAATAAGAGTGAGAATTCTTTTGTATTGCATCGGAAAGTCGGACAAAATACTCAAAAATCGATCGACACACGGTCGAAGGCCACAGTATACGAGACAAAGTGCGAAGCTT
>CAMAHM010000037.1 GCA_945834535.1 uncultured Sutterella sp.
CCGAAGTCGAGATCGCCCGAAGCGATGGCGTTGATGTTGAACTTGGAGCCGCCGGTCGATTCAACGGAGGCGCGGATGTTGTAGACATCCTTCTTGGCGCTGATGATCTTGGCAATGGCGCCGCCCGTCGGGTAGTAGACACCCGTGATACCGCCCGTGCCGATGGTCACGAAGGTCTGACGAGCCGCCAGAGCCTGAGCACTGGCCACAGCCATCGTCGCAGCCACAGCAAGGGGGATGAGTTTCTTCAGCATGATGGATTACCTCCCGATCAGAGTTGTTTGTCGCCTGACATTTGGGGTCAGTCCGAGTTCTCGACGTCTTTGGATGCGCACATCGTCGGACGCTTATTAAAAGAATGCTTGCCTTCCGGGCCCGAGGGCGGACATCGGAGGCTTCCCTTTTCTTAAGCAAGCATCGTGCCAGTTTTAAAAGACTGTTTTCGGCGCGGTTTTGCCCCAAATTTGACCGTTGTCTCGCCCTCGGCGCACCAAACATACGCTTCATTTTGGTGCTTATGCACTATATTAGTGCAATGTGAAAAAGAGTGTATTGCTTTGTGCCGGTGCGCGGAGCGTTGGTGGTTTCCCTGTACAATGCGCCCTTTTGCAACGCCTGCGCCGACCAACGCAGAGAACCGCCTGCCTTCATTTAGGAGCGGCACGTCCCTCATGAGGGGCTCCCGGTCGGCCGTGCGGTTGTTCCCGCATCCGGAACACCGACGCGCTCCCAACGGACGCGCGGCAGGCCAAACACCCGATTTGACGCCCGGCCGCTTCCCCGGGATGCACACGAAGCGACCGCGCCCCTCTAAGAATAAGACAAAGTGACTCACCCCTTTGCTGCGCTCGGCCTGCCCGAGCCCGTTGTCCGCGCCGTTGAGGCGATCGGCTACAGCGCTCCCACTCCGATTCAGTCCCGTGCCATTCCCGCTCTGCTCGAAGGCCGTGACGTGCTTGCGGCCGCCCAGACCGGTACCGGCAAAACGGCCGCTTTTGCGCTGCCGATGATTGCCAAAATGCTCGCTTCTCCCAAAGCGCGCCGCCCCAAGACGGTCCGCGCCCTGGTGCTTGCACCCACGCGCGAACTGGCGGCCCAGATCGATGAAAACATCCGCGCCTACTGCGCCAACACGAATCTGACCACGGCCCTCGTTTTCGGCGGCGTGAACATCCGCCCCCAGACCGAGGCTCTTGCCCGCGGGTGCGACTTTCTGATCGCCACCCCGGGGCGCCTGCTCGATCATGCGGGTCAGCAGAACGTCGAACTTTCGGAAATCGACTTTTTCGTGCTTGACGAAGCCGACCGCATGCTCGACATGGGCTTTATCCACGACATCAAGAAGGTGCTGCGCCTGATTCCCGCCAAACGCCAGACGCTGCTCTTTTCGGCCACCTTCAACGACGAGATCCGCGCCCTTGCCGCGAGCTTTCTCACCGACCCCGTGTCGGTCGAAATCGCCCGCAATAAGGAAAGCACCCTCATCGAACAGCAGGCCTGGCGTATTCCCAAAAAGCGCAAGCGCGAATTGCTGCGCGATCTCATCGTCGACAACGCCTGGGAGCAGGTGCTCGTCTTTACGCGCATGAAGCACACCGCCAACCGCCTGGCGGCCCAGCTCGAAAAGGACGGCATTGTCGCCGCCGCCATTCACGGCAACAAGAGCCAGTCGGCCCGCACCAAGGCGCTTGCCGGCTTTAAGGACCGCACGGTGCGCGTGCTTGTGGCCACCGACATCGCGGCCCGAGGCCTTGACATCGAGGGTCTGCCGCATGTGGTCAACTACGAGCTGCCCAACGTTCCCGAAGACTACGTGCACCGCATCGGCCGTACGGGACGCGCGGGGATGACCGGCCACGCCGTCAGCCTCGTGGGCGAAGACGAAACCGATCTGCTGCGCGCCATCGAGAAGCTCCTGCGCCACAAAATTGAACTTAAGACCGCGCAGGGGTACGAGGGTGAAGTGCCCGAAGACATCGCCCGCGACAATGCCGAACGCGACAAGGCCCGTGCGCTTGAACTGCAGAAAATGCGCCAAGCGCGCCGCCGCAACCGCAATGGTCAAACCGAAGGACGCGGCGCGTCCGACAAAAAGGCCGTTGCTCGCGCTGTCGAAGCGGCCGCCCGTCAGGAGTCCCGCGAAGTCGGGCTCTCGGATAAGCCCGAAGACCGCTTCACGAAGAAAATCCGCCGTCCCGAGGCCGACCGTCCCCGCTCGGGCGTCAGTCCCGCCCCCCGCAGCGGCGAACGCGTGAGCGAGCGCAGGCTTGAGCAAAACCGCCGACCCCGCCGTGAAGCGGACGAGCGTGCGCAGCCCCTCGAGCGCACCAATGTGCGCATGCCGCGTCCCGCGGACGGCGACGATCGTCTCGGCTCGCGCGTGCGCACTTCGCAGGGCCACAGGCGCGGTGCGCAGCCCGCACGCCGGCGCGAAGCCGACATCAAGTCGACGGTTGTCAAAAAGGTGCCGCAGCCGATGCGCGACAGCCGCTTTGAATCGGTCAGTTCCAACCTGCCGCCGGGCATGGTGCTCAAGTACCGCCGACGTTAACTTCGAATACGCAGACAGGCCGCTAAAGGCCGTCTGCGTCGGCGTGCCCGTACGATACAATGCCGGGCACGTTGTTTATTTCGCCTCGCTCCCATGCGTTTTCTGCCGTCCTTCTCCCGCCTTTTGCCGATCGGTCCGCTCGCGGCCTGCATGTCGCTTGCGCTCTTGTCGGGCTGCGCCACCGAGGGTGCCGTGGAAGGCAGCACCGTGACGCTGCCGCGCAACCATCTGGCGCCGTTTTTGGAAGCTCCCGAACGCACGCGCCTTGAGTGCCGCTCCGAAACGCCTCTGTCCATCAAAACGCCCGCCAAGAACGTCGTCTTTGTCTGTCCGCAGCTCGAGGCCCGCGCCACGCTCCCCGAGCTGCAGGACGCCGGCTGGCGGCTCATCAATCTCGACATCGGTCAGGACTTCACGCAAGACGGCGTGGTCTGCCTGCCTCTTACCATCACCGTCGTCAAACTCTTCTGACGGTCGGGCCGCGCTTTGCGGCAAAACTTCTACAATCGCCTGCACTGCGCCGTGCGTGCGTTTCGTCGCGCGCGCGGATTTCCCGTTTTTTGTCAAACGCGAGTTTTAGAACATGCCGCAAACAGAGCATTCCGACTGCCGGGCCGCCGCCCGCCTGCGCGCATTGCGCCGGTGCATGGCCGAGGCCGGGTACGACGCCTTCGTGATTCCTACGTCCGATCCGCATCTGTGTGAATACCAACCCCGCGACTGGATGTTCCGCGAGGCCTTTTCGGGCTTTACGGGTTCAGCGGGACTGCTTATCGTCACCCCCTTTGCCGCAGCGCTTTGGACCGACAGCCGCTACTGGGAGCAGGCACAGATGGAACTGACGCCCCTTGCGGGCAGTGCCGAAGCCGTCACGTTGATGCGCCAGGGTCAAGCAGATACGCCCGAGCCCGCCGACTGGCTCGTTGCCGAGCTGCCCGAAGGCGCCAGCATTGCCCTTGATCCGAACATGATAAGTGCTGCCGAATTCGACCGGCTGCAGGTTCGGCTCCTGGCGGCCGATCGCTCGCTTGTTTGCGACGCATCCCTGCTGCCGCAGGTCTGGTCCGATCGGCCTGCGCCGCAGCGCACGCAGGCGTTTGGTTTTACCTTCGGACAGGCCCCGCGCAGCGAAAAACTCGGCGCAGTGCGCCAAGCGATGCGCGCCAAAGGCGCGGGCGCTCTCTTTTTGTCGACTCTGGACGACATCGCCTGGCTCACCAATCTGCGCGCTCACGACATTGCCCACACGCCGGTGCTCACCGGTTTTCTTTTGGTCACGGACGACAAGTGCGTGCTTTATGCCGATTGCGCGGCGCTCGGGCAAGATGCGGCCGACTCGCTCCAATCGGACGGCATCAGCCTTCGCCCCTACGCGCTCGCTCTTACCGAAGCCCCGGCCCTTACCCGAGGTCTTGCGGTCTGGCTCGATGAAAACGCCACCTCACGCGCTGCCGCGCAGGCTTTTGAAGAAGTCAACGACATTGCCCCCGTGCGGGGCCTGCGGCCGACCCAGTCCCTAAAGTGCATCAAATCGGCCGCCGAGCTCAAACTTCTTGAAGACACCATGGCGCACGACGGCGCAGCGCTCGTCGAACTCTTTGCCTGGCTTGAGGATCGCCGTCGCCAAGGGACTCCTGTCACCGAAGGCGACATTGTGGAAAAGCTTCACGAGTGCCGTCTCAGCCGCCCCGGCTTTATGGAAGAGAGTTTTGCCACCATCTGCGCCTTCGGTCCCAATGCCGCCCTGCCCCACTACCAGCCGCACGGCGCGGGCGCAACGCTTTCGGGCGACTCGCTGCTTCTGATCGACTCGGGCGGCCACTACGAAGGCGGCACCACCGACATTACCCGCACCCTCGTCTGGGGCGAAGCCTCCAGGGCCATGAAGCGCGACTTTACGGCCGTGCTGCGCGGCCACATCGCGCTTGCCGTCTCGCAGTTCCCCGAAGGGTGCTACGCCTCGCAGCTCGACACGCTTGCCCGACATCCCTTATGGGAAATCGGCGCCGACTACGGGCACGGCACAGGGCACGGCGTGGGCTTTTGCCTGTCGGTGCACGAGGGGCCCGTGCACATTTCGCCCCGCGCGCCCACGGTCGCGGCCTCGCGCGTGAGAAAGGGATTGGTGCTTTCCAACGAACCCGGCCTGTACCGCGCCGGCCGTTGGGGGGTGCGCACGGAAAATCTCGTCACGCCCGTGGCTGCCGAATCTGCTGCGGACGCCATGTCGCCCATGCTCGTCATGAAGACCCTGACGCTGTGTCCGATCGACACGCGCCTTGTGGACACTTCGATGATGACGCCCTATGAAATCTGGTGGCTCAACGACTACCACCGGCGCGTGCGCGAGGCCCTGACGCCGCTCGTGTCTGCCCGAGCGCGCGCCTGGCTGGTTCGGGCGACGGACATTATTTAAGGGTTTTCACCAGGTTCCGAGCCCCCGCGAGGAGCGTTCATGAAAATCCAAGGACTTTTGTAGAATATGGCCTTGCATGTGCCGAAGTCATGAGGGGGACTTTGTGCCGTGCTGCAGGACCGGCTGCGGTCGGCCCGACGTGCTTCTCAACCCAAGGTCGTCTTCGGGCGGCCTTCGCAGACACAACCATCATGCGTGAAGTCATCCATGCCCGGCTCAGAAAAGCCGCTCGCTTTCTGAGCCTGTCCGTCCTCGGTGCGGGACTCGTTTTGACCCTCGGCGGCTGCCAGCAGAAAACGGCACAGCAGCCCCCCAAGAAAATCCTCAAGGTAAGTGTCATCACCGCTCAGCCCGCCGCCGGGAGCCAGTGGATCGAAACGCTCGGCCATACCGAAGGCGTACGCCAGACCGAAGTGCGCGCTCAGGTTTCGGGGATTTTGCAGAACATCACCTACCGTGAAGGCGATCGGGTCAAGGCGGGGGACGTACTCTTTGAACTTGATCCCGCCCCCTACAGGGCCGCGCTCGACGCGGCCGTCGCACAGCGCCGCCAGGTCGCCTCGGAGCTCGTGCAGGACGAGCGTGAAGCACGCCGTACCGCCGAGCTTTTCGCCGCCAGAGCCGCCAGTCGCAAGGAGCTTGACAACGCCCTAAGCAGTGTGGCTGTTCGCAAATCGCAGCTTGCCAGCGCCCGCGCCGCCGAACAGACGGCCCGCATCAATCTTGATCGCACCCGCGTCACCGCCCCTTCGGACGGATTGGTGGGCCTGGCGCGCGTCAATCCCGGCACACTCGTGACGAGCACTTCGACCCTGCTGGCCGACATCACGCAGCCCGACGCGCTGCGCGTGCTTTTCAGCGCAGGCGAACACGACCTTGCGGGCAATCCGATTGATTTGAAGAACCGTGTGCGTCTGCGCCTTGATTCGGGCAAGCTCATTGAGAGCCGGCTTGACTACGTTGCCTCGCAGATGGACGTGACGACCGCCACGCGCGCCATGCGTGCCGTCGTCCCCCCCGAAGCCGGTCTTCTTGCCGGTCAGCTCGTGCACGTGCAGCTTGAGGTGAAGGAACTTCCTTCCGTATTCCGCGTCCCGCAGCGCAGCGTCTTTCAAAAGCCCGACGGCAGCCATCAGGTGTACCTCGCGCGCAACGGCAGAGCCGTACCCGTAACCGTTCGGGTGGGCAACTGGCAGGACACCGACTGGATCGTCACCGGGGGACTCTCCGCAGGCGACGAAGTCATCGTCGACAACGTGCAGCGCCTCAGAAACGGCGCCCCCGTCGAAGTTGTCAAAAAGCTCTCGCTTGCCGAAGCTTCCAAGGTCGAATTGACGCGCGCCGTGATCGGCCGCTGAGTGCAACGCTTCATGTGAGGACTTTTCGGCATGCTCAGCAGCTTTTGCATTCGACGCCCCATTTTTGCGACGGTTCTCTCCATCCTTCTGGTGCTCGCCGGACTTGTGGCCATGCGTGTGCTGCCGCTGTCGCAGTACCCGAACATTGCGCCGCCCACGATCACCATTTCCACCCAGTACGACGGGGCCAACGCGCAGACTCTGGCGCGTACCGTGGCCGCTCCCATTGAAGATCAGCTCTCGGGCATCGAAGGGCTGATCTACTACACCTCGTCGATTCGCGCCAACGGCGAAATCCGCATCCAGTGCGTCTTTGACGTCGGCACCGACGCCAACTACGCGATGCTCGAGATCAACAACCGCGTGCGCACGGCCGAGCGACGGCTCCCTGAAGCCGTGCGCCGCAACGGCGTCAACGTCCGCAAGCGCTCGGAAGAGTCGCTCATGATGATCGCCTACACCTCGCCCGACGGCTCTCTGGGGCCGACGGAGTTGGCCGACTACGCGCTTTTGAATGTGGTCGACTCCTTAAAGCGCGTGCCCGGCATCGGCGACGTCTCCATCTTCGGCAACACGCAGTCGGCGATGCGCATCTGGCTCGATCCGCAGAGAATGGCCAAGATGAAGGTGATGCCGCAGGACATCAGCAAGGCGATTGAAGACAAGAACGCCGAGCGCGGCGCCGGCCAGATCGGCGGCTCTCCCTCGCCCGCCGAGCAGCAGCTCTACTACACGAGCCGCGCGCAAAAGCAGCTTCTGACGCCCGAAGAGTTCGGTGCGGTGATTCTCAAGTCCGACGAAAACGGCCGCATCGTGCGTCTGCGCGACGTTGCCGACACCGAAGTCGGCAAGCGCAGCTACCAGTTCGTCAACGTCTTTAACGGCCAGCCCTCGGTCACGGTCGGCGTCTACCTGCAAACGGGCGCCAACGCCATGGCCGCGGCCGAGGCGGTCAAGACGGAACTTGCGCGCATCGCCGAGCACTATCCCAAGGGCAAGGTCACGCATGAAATCACGGACGATACGACCGTGTTCGTGTCCGCGTCCCTGCACGAAGTGCTAAAAACGCTGATGGAAGCGGGCATCCTGGTGCTCATCGTGGTGTTTCTCTTTCTGCAGAACTGGCGCACGACCCTTATTCCCATGCTGGCTGTTCCCGTCTCGCTCATCGGCACCATGGCCGGTCTGTGGGCGTTCGGCTTTTCGCTCAACACCCTGACGCTTTTTGCCATGACGCTGGCAATCGGCATCGTCGTTGACGACGCCATCGTGGTGCTGGAAAACATCGAGCGACTGATGCGCTACGAAAAGCTCACCGCTGTTGAAGCCGCGCACCGCGCCATGAAGGAAGTGGCAAGCGCCCTTGTGGCCATCGTGCTCGTGCTGTCGGCCGTCTTTGTGCCGGTGGCCTTTTTGGGCGGCATGGCGGGCGAACTCTATCGTCAGTTTGCCGTCACGGTGGCCGTTTCGGTAGCGCTCTCGGGCTTTGTCGCCCTTACGCTTACGCCCGCGATCTGCGCCGTGCTTCTTAAAAACGAAAAGCCATCGACGAACCGCTTCTTTAAAGCCTTCAATGCGGGACTGTCGCGCTTTACGTTCGGCTATCTGCAGCTCGTCAAGGCTGCGCTGCGGCACCGCGCTGTTTCGGCTCTTATTCTCGTGGCGGTCACCGCGGGCTGCTGGGGCCTCATTCAGGCCACGCCCACGAGTTTCGTGCCCACGGAAGATCAGGGCATTTTGCGCATGAGCATGACGCTCCCGGAAGGGGCGAGCTTTAACCGCACCGCCATGGAATCGGAAGCGATGCGCCTGAAAATCACCAAGGAGCTCGGCAGCAACGTCGCATCCGTGCTGGTGATGACGGGCTTTGATACGCAGGCCAGCGACATTCGCCCCAACCGCGCCACCTTCGTCATCCGTCTGGCGCCGTGGGAAGCGCGCGACAAGAGTGCCTTTGAACTGCGCCGCGCCCTGCAGAAAATTGCCGACTCGAGCACGCAGTCGGTATCGGTCAGCTCTCTGCCGCCCATGATTCGGGGGCTGGGCTCGGCTTCGGGCTTTTCGGGCTACGTACAGGCCCGCGGCAACGATGACCCGGTCGCCCTGCAGAACGTTACCGAAGAATTTGTGGGCGCCTTAAGAAACAGGCCTGAAATCACGGGCCTGCGCACGTTCCTGCGCGCTGAGACACCCATTTTGCAACTCACGCTCGACGACGAAAAGGCCATGCGTCTGGGCATTCAGAGCGAAGACGTCTTTGAGGCCCTTTCGGCCTACTTCGCGAGCGAATACATCAACGACTTCACGCGCAACGGCAAGCTCTACCGCGTCGTCATGCAGGCCAAGGGCGCCGATCGTGCCACGCCCGAAAGCTACAGCCGCATCTGGATTCGCTCTTCTTCGGGCGAGATGGTGCCGCTCGGCTCCATCCTGTCGGTCGAGCGCATCACGGGTGCCGACACGCTGGCGCGCATGAACGGCTATCTGGCCGCCCAATTCATGGGCTCGGCCGTGCAGGGGGTGAGCTCGGGCGAAGCCATCGCCATCGTCGAAGACATTGCCGCGCAAATTCTTCCCGAGGGCTACACCGTCGAATGGGTCGGCCAGGCCTGGCACGAAAAGCGCATCGGCTCGTCATCGACCACGGCCTTCGTGTTCGGGCTTTTGATCGTGTTCCTCATTCTGGCGGCGCTTTACGAGCGTTGGTCGCTGCCGATTGCAGTCGTGCTCGCCATTCCCTTTGCCGTGTTGGGGGCATTGGTGTCGCTGTGGATGCGCAGCGCCCCGAACGACATCTATTTTCAGATCGGCCTCTTGGTGCTCATCGGCCTTACAGCCAAAAACGCCATTCTCATCGTTGAATTTGCGTCGCAGAAGATGGAGGAAGGCATGAACGCATTTGATGCGGCCATCGAAGCGGCGCACCTGCGTCTGCGTCCGATTCTGATGACGTCGCTGGCGTTCGTGCTGGGCGTCATGCCGCTCGTGTTTGCCACGGGCGCAGGCGCTTCGGCCCGCCACTCCATGGGCACGGGCGTTTTCGGCGGCATGATTGCGGCCACCTTCATTGCCACAATCTTCGTGCCGGTCTTCTTTACCTGGTTCGTCCGCAAGGACAGCCGCACTGCACGTCGGGAGCAGACGCTCTGCGTCAAGCATCCCGCTGCCCCAGAAACAACCGAGGACAAACATTGAATTCCACCGACACCCGACGCTTCGGCGGGATCTGCCGCCTGTATTCCAAAGCCGGCTTTGAAAAGCTCCGGCGCGCCCATGTCTGCGTCGTCGGACTCGGGGGCGTGGGCAGCTGGTGCGCCGAGGCTCTTGCCCGCACCGGCGTCGGGCGGCTCACGCTCATCGACGCCGACACCGTGGCCGAAAGCAACATCAACCGCCAGCTGCCGGCCCTCACTTCGAGCATCGGCCGCCCCAAGGTCGAGATTCTGGCCGAGCGCTTTGCAGACATCAATCCCGAGGTCGAACTCACCGTGCGTCAGGTCTTTGTCGAGGCGGGCAACTTCGAAGAGGTCATTCCTGCCGACGCCATCCTCGTGGACGCCATCGACTCGCTTTCGGCCAAGGCCGAGCTTATCGCCTGGGCCCATGCCGCCCGCCGCACGATTGTCGTAAGCGGCGGCGCGGGCGGCCGTACCGATCCCTCGCAGATCACCGTGAGCGACCTTGCGCTCGTCTCGGGCGACGCGCTGCTTGCCAAGCTGCGCACGCGACTGCGCAAAGAGTTCGGGTTTCCTGCGGGCGCCAACGACCCCAAGCGCACCCGAGCGTTCGGGATTGCCGCGGTCTACAGCCGCCAAAAGGGGCGCCCCTGCGCGGCCGACGCAATTGAAGACGCAGGCGCCGACGCGGGCTTTGGCACCGCCGTGGTCGTCACGGCTTCCGTGGGGCTGCGCCTTGCCTCAGAAGTCATTGACCGCATCGTCGGCAAAGAGCCGCACGGCTGCTGACATACTTTTTTTCTCCCATACAAATACGCAATCGCGGCAGGCGCGCCTATAGTTGCGATGTGCGGCGCGTGAAGATTTTGCGCGCCGTCCGTTGCCTTTTTTGCAAAAGAACATTGGGAGAACACTATGTTGGGACTCTACCCGACCTGGTTTGAGCCCGGCATCAGCAGCGGCTGGGTGGTTGCCTTCATCGCCACCATCCACGTACTTTTCTCGCACGCCTCCGTGGGCAGTGCGATGCTGTTTGCCTGGCTGGCGCGACGCAGCGTCACGCACAATCGACCGGAATACATCACCTTCATCCGACGCTACGGCCTGTTTCTGCTGATCTTCAGCTACGTGCTCGGCTCGGTCACCGGTCCCGGCATCTGGTTTTCGGCCACCATCGCCAACCCCCGCGGTCTGTCGGCACTCATTCATACCTTCGTCTGGGTCTGGGCTACGGAGTGGGTGTTCTTTCTCATTGAAGTCATCGGCGTATACCTGCTCGTCTATCTTGCAGGGCGCGTCAATACCCGCACCTATCTGCGTCTGACGGCCATCTTTGCGCTCGCCTCGGTCGCAACGCTCCTTATTATCGTCGGCGTTCTCTCGTTCATGCTCTGGCCCGGCTCCCCGCAGTGGGCCGCCACGGGCTCGGTGATGCACGCCTTCTTTGGCCCGAACACACTCGCGCAGGTCTTTACCCGCATCTTCTTCATGCTCATGATTACGGGCGTCGTGGGCGGCATCATTGCGGGCGCCATCAAGGATCCGACGGAAAAATCCGTGATCGGCAAAGCTCTTGCGGCCGTCGGCAGCGTCGGCGCCGTGGGCGGCGCGCTGTGCTTTATGTGGTACGTGCGCACGCTTCCCGAAACGGCCATGCTCATCATCGGTACGCGTCTGCCGGTGCACTTTGTGGACATGATGCTTGCGGCAACGCTCGCAGCCCTCGTCTACTTTGCTCTCACCGCCTTCGTGCCCTCCGTGTTAAAGCGCAGCGTCGCGGCGGTGATGACTCTCGTGCTGCTCGTTTTCGGCATCGCCCCCGAAGAAATGGCCCGCGAAATGATCCGCAAGCCCTGGATTGCCGGTCAGTACGTCTACGGCAACCAGCTCATCGGCCGCGACATTCCTGCGCTCGGCGTCAAAAGCGATCTCTCGCTTGTCGCCCAAAAGGGCGTGCTTGCCACGCATCCCTTTATTCCCGACGCGCTGCGCCGTCCCAACGAGCAAAACATGGCCGAAGCGGGACGCGTTCTTGCGCTGACGCTGTGCTCAAACTGCCACGCGCTCGGCAAACGCGGTATGCGCCCGATCACGCGCTTTATCCCCGCCACGGCCACTGTGGCCGATGTGCAAAGCTATCTTGCCGCAGGCCTGTACCGCGGTCACACCGCCTACATGCCCGCCATCCCGCTGCCTGAAACGGACCGCCGCGCACTGGCAACCTATCTTGTTCAAGCCGCCCGCAGCGACAATCCGGGCCGTCTTGCCCTGCGCGGCACGCAGAGCTCCGCAAGCAAGGAGTAATCGTATGAACCCGCAGATTTTTGCTTCACTCATGGATCAGGCCGGCGCACCGGCCCATCCGCTGATCTTCCTTATCCTGGGCGTCGTCACGTTTGCCCTGCACATCGCGGCCGTGGCCGTCACTTTGGGGGCGCTGCTGCTTGCCGTTCGCGGCATGATGAGCGCCGACAAAAACGCCCGGCGTCTGGCGGGCACCATGGCTTTTACGGCCAAGGCCGGCGTGGGCGCCCTCGTCGTTTTGGGCGTTGCGCCTTTGTTGTTCGTTCAGGTCGTCTACGACCCGTTCTGGTACACAAGCAACGTCCTTTCGGCCGGCTGGACGATCGGTTTTCTTTTCCTGCTGATGCTCGCCTATCTGATGCTCTACCGCTTTCAGGGCGTCAACCCGCAGATGCATGAGCGTCACGAGCCGCCCGTGCGCGGCCTCGTCTGGCTGGCGGCCGCGCTCGTGCTGCTCATTGTGTGCGGCGTCATCATCCACGTTCTGGCAGTGCAGGCGCTGCAGCCCGCGCAGTGGATGGCGTGGTACGCCCCCAATGGCGTTGTTGATCCGAGCGGGCTTGGGCTGCACGAAGTGGGCGTTGCGCGTCTTGTCTTCTTCCTCACGCTTGCCATGCCCGCAACGGCTGCCTGGCTCTACGGCATGCGCCGCTACCTGCTGTCGGCCGGCGAAACGGATTTTGAATACATCGACTGGCTCGAAGAGCGGGCCTTCCGGATGGGCCGCGCGGGCGGCATCCTGATGCTCGTTCTGGGCGTTGTCTGGATGCTGACGCTGCCCGAAAACATGCGTTGGTTCACCGATACCGTCTGGCCCTGGATCGGTGCGGCCGCCGTGCTCTTTTTGTGCGCTCTGCCCTACATCCAGCGCCGCCGTCGCCTGTGCGTCACGTGCAACTACATGGCCGGCGGCATGACCGTCGTTGCCGTGCTCGTACTCGGCGCCGTGCGTGAAATCCTGCGTTACGGCACGCTCGCCCGCCAAGTCGGCTGGGAAGCCCTTGCCTACAAGGTCAACTTCGACGTCGCGAGCACGATGATCTTTTTTGTCACGTTCCTGGCTGTCGGCGGCACCTGCATTGCCTACATGCTTGCGCTCGCCTGGAAGGCGGGGCAGTGCAAGGGAGAAGTTGCCACGGACGGTCTCATCGACAAGCTCGGCGCGGCCAGCGTCGCCCTGCTTGCGGCCTGGTTCGTCGGCTACTTTGCCGTTGCCCTGTGCACCGTCGCTCTCGGTTG
>CAMAHM010000038.1 GCA_945834535.1 uncultured Sutterella sp.
ATGAACGCAAAAAGATGCGTTTCAAGGCTGTAGGCAAAGAGGTACTCGAGCATGCCGCTCCCCCGCGCGCCGCTGTGCTTCTACCCGATAAGGTAGAAGCGCTCGAAGATTTCAGAGGCAAAGCGCATGATTTCGGCGCACATCCAGCCTCCGAGCACAAAGAGCGTGCCCACGACGGCGATGAGCTTGACGCCGAAAACGAGCGTCTGCTCCTGCAGCTGCGTGACGGCCTGCACGAGACTTAACGCAATGCCGATGATCGAAGCGATCAGAATGGGCGGCAGCGAAATGATCAGCACCAGATACAGGCACTGACTCGCATAGTCCATGGCCATGGTGTGCAGCATGGTGCGCTCCTTTATCGCTCCGTCAGACCGAGGCCGGCGTCTTGCCGAAGACGATCCAGATGGAGTTGGCGTTGTCGATATAGCGATAGGTCTGCTTTTCTGAGACCTGCTTAATAAGAAAAATCCCCAAGCCTCCCACGGGGCGGCTGTCGATATCGAGCGTCAGATCCGGAACGGGCGCTTCTTCAAAGGGATTAAAGGGCGCGCCCCAGTCGATGACCTTGAACACGAGCTTGTCTTCGCCGTCAAAATTGACGACATCGAGGCTGACGGCGGCCTCGCCCTCAAACCCTTCGGGGTAGGCGTAGGAAAAGACGTTGACTAGGAGCTCCTCGGCCACAAGCAGAACGTTGGACGTCTGCGCAGCAAAGGCTTCGGGAATCGCCTTTTTCAGGTACTCCTTGGCGACGTCGAGATTTTCGAGACGGGCAGGAACTTTGATGGTCGGCATAGTGAGGACCTCCGGGACGTAGGCTTAACGGAGCCCCTCAAGGGCGGCGTCGACATCGGCAAAAGTCGCCAAAATGGTAAGAAACCCCGAGAGCTTGAACATGTCGGCCACCATGGACTGCATGCCGGCAAAGCCCAGCTTGCAGCCCTTTGCCTTGGCGGTCTTGGCAAGCATCAGAATGCCGCGAAGCCCGGCCGAGCTGATGTAATCAAGGCTCCCCATTTCCACGACGAGCACTGTCGCGCCCGCGTCGAGTTCCTTTTTCCACTGCGCATCAAAGTCCGCCACAGTGGTGGCGTCCATACTGCCGGCAATCGCAATAATCGTGGCGTCGGCCTGGGTACGGGTGGTGATGTCCATAATCTTTCCTTTCTTTGGAGTCGGGCTGCGCTTATTGGTAACTCAGCATCAGCCCCTGAGTGATCTTGAGCCAACCGTCAAGTGTCACGAAAAGGAGCAGCTTGAAGGGCAGCGAAATCGTCGTGGGCGAGACCATCATCATGCCCATGGCCAGCAGAATGTTGGAGATGATGAGGTCGATCGCGATAAATGCGAGGTAGAGCACAAAGCCGATCTGAAAGGCTTTTGTGAGCTCGGTGATGGTAAAGGAGGGCAGCAGTACCGCCCAGTTGTCCTTGTGCACGCTCTCGCGCATACGCTCGGGCCAGATGCGCTTGGCGGTTGCGACAAACATGTTGGAAACGCGCTCGTCGGTGTTGCGTACCAGGAACTGCTTTAAGGGCGGCGAGACGCGTTCGGCGACCTGAAACACTTCGACGGGCTTGAGATTGTCGACGTTTTCCTTGGCAAGAAGATCCATCGTGTCGCTCGCCACGGGTGCCATGATGAAGACGGTCATGACCATCGCCAGACCGTTGATCACCATCTGCGGCGGAATCTGCTGCACGCCCAGAGCATTTCTGACGAGCATGATGACGGTGACGATCTTGACGTAGCACGTAGCCATCATCAGAAAGATTGGCATCAGACCGAGGCCGGCCGACAGCGCAATAAGCCAAACGGGATCGAAGTTCATGAACAATCCGCCCGACGTCAGAGCGTTTCGGTGAGCTGCACGCCGATGGCGCCGTTAACGTCCACAAGGCGGGCCTTGGCGACGGGTTTGCCGTTGGCAAGTACCGTCACCGGAGCCGAAGCATCGGCCGTGAGCGTAAAGGTATAGCCCGGTGCAAGGCTCTTTAATTCGCCGACCGTGATCGTACGGTTCTCGAGTTCAAACGTGAGCTTGACGGGAAGTTCCTCGGCAGTGGACATGGCGGTCTCCGAAGGGCTGTTCGTAAGAGTGGTGATTTTGGCAACGTTGCCCGAAAAAGTACATTGGGCCCAGACGCCGTAGTGTCCGGCCGTGGCGACGGTCGCTTCGAGCGTGCCGCTGCCCGCAAGCCACAGATCGGGCAAAAGCACATCTCCAACGGCCAGATCCGTAAAGGCTGATTCATCAAGCGCAAGACTCCCGGCGCAAAACGCAAGCCGCAGGGGGATGTCGTCTGCAAGGCGTGCAAGCATGCCGCTCTGAAGACGGGGCTTACCCGACAAAAGGGCGGCCATCGCCGTGCCTGCGGCGTCGTTTTCCGGCAGGACGGTCGCAAAAAAGCAAGCGCCGTCGTCCGGCTCGAGCGCAAATCCCAAGGCCGCGTCGATCGGACCCGCCCCACCGAGGCGGACGTCTTCAATGACAATGGTGGCGCCGAGTGCGGCGCCGAGCGCGTCAGTAATGGGCTGGATCAGAGCTTCGGCGACGGCTTCAAGAAGTTCGGCGGGGAGCACCTCAAGCGCGGCGTCGCGTGCTTCGGGCTGCGAGAAAAGGGCATGGGCGCGCAGCTCTTCAATACTCGAAAAGGCAAGCGTCCAGCGTGCGCCGTTCACTGCAACCGTGCAAACGAGAGCCGCCTCAAACCGCGGCACAGCCGCCAGGAGCCTCAGACTGAGGAACGAGCGCCCCCACGGCAGCCTTGAAGGCAGCGCGCGCAACGTCACGGCATTTGTGAGGCGCACGCGCGCCGCAGCTACGGGCACAAGCTTTAACGGGGTGATGGTCGGTTTGGCAGTCATCGCAAAAATCAAGTCTCATCAAAGGCAGCGGCATCAAGCCCCCGCGAGCGTCGTGAGGTGTCGCTCTCGTCGGACTCAGTCGAATCGGACATTTGAACGCAAACCGCTCCTTTTTCGTGCGCTTCAAGCGCTTCGACAAGCGCGTTGCGGCTCGCGACAAGCGTCTGAAAGCTCGCGCGATCCCTACAGTCTACAAGAACCGAGAGCGCCCCCGAAAGATCGCGCGTGAGCACAATTTCCGTGGACCGCAGTACGTTGTCGTTGAGGGTAAGGCGCACCTGCGAGGGGGCCTCTTCGGGGCTGCTCACAAGAATGCGGGAGACGAGCGACTCGAGCGCGTCGTCCGACATAGGAGCTTCGGCAACTCCGCCCTGTGGGGCAACGGCCTGGGCAAAACCGGAAAAGTCGGCAAAAAGGCTCGATAGGCCCGCAGCAGCCTGGCCCGCGGCCGAAGCGTCCGAGGGCGCGTTTTTTAGAGCTCCCGTTTCCAGGTCGTGTTCGCCTGCGATGCCTTGGAGCGTCTTTTCAAACGATTCGCGGAGGGGAGAGTCGGCAGCTGACCGCGTTTCTGAGGCGGCCATGCGGGGCATTCTTTCGGACAAACGGAGGGAATCCGACATTTTCTCAGCCTCGGAAAGGTTTTTGTCAAGGTGACGCAGAAGGTTTTCAGGCGACTCGCGTGAAGTGCCCGAGAAAGAGGAGCCGCCGCGGGCATCTTCAAAAGCCGCAAGGCGCTGCGCGGTTTCCCGATCGCGCGCACGGTTCATGGCGTCTTCGAAAGCGCGCACGGCGTCCTTGGCGGCGCTCTCGGACGCCCCGCCTTGCTGTCCGAACGCATGTTCGACCATCGAACGGCCCGAGATCGAGCGGTCGGTAGTGATGCCCATGACGTGAACCCCTTTAGAGTGTTGTGTCTTCAGCCTCGGCGCCCAGACGTTTGACGGGCTTGAATTCTTCAAACTCCAGATCTTCGAGGCGCTCTGCTTCCTTTTTGGCCGCTTCCGACCAAATCGACTTGTGTGCTTGAATTTTAGCCGTGTTTCGTGCGGCCGCCGAGGCGGCAAGGCGGGCGTTTTCAACGGCTTTTTCGCACTCGGCGACGTCTTTTCTGGCTTCATCCACAGCCGCAAGTTTCCCGAGTTCCTGCGCCGCGAGTACCGCGAGTCCGTGGTGAAAGGCGTCGATGGCTTCGATCTTTGTGGGGCGCCCGAGAAGCGAGGCATAGCGGCGATCGGTTTCTTCTTCGCGCCAGCGGCGCCAGTCCTGAAGTTCCTGCTCGCGGCGCTCAACGTCGCTGCGGGCTTGAGCGAGCTTGCGCTGCGCGTGCGCAACGCTGCGCTCGGCCGCTTGTTCGCGAAAGCGGCGCACCGACAAAAGGTCCTCAAGCGGATAGGGTTCGCCCATAGTGTCTCTCGCAGGCGCCCTCAGGCAATGGCCGCTTCAAGGGCCTTGAGCGTTTCCTCAAAGCTGCTTTTTTCCGCCAGGCCCTGCTTGAGGAAGGCATTGACCTTGTCGACATGAGCAAGGGCGTCGTCGGCTTCGGCATCAGCCCCCTTCTTGTATTCGCCGATCTGCACCAAAAGCTCGACGGCCGCGTATTTGGCCAAAATCTGACGCAGGCGCTGCGCAGCCTTTTTATGTTCTTTGGAAACCACCGCATTCATGACGCGCGAGACGCTTTGCTGCACATCAACTGCGGGGTAGTGGTTTTTGGCTGCAAGCTTGCGCGACAGGACAATGTGGCCGTCCAGAATCGAGCGCGTTTCGTCCGCGACGGGCTCGGTCATGTCGTCGCCTTCAACGAGCACCGTGTAGAGCGCTGTGATCGAACCCTTGTCGTTGTTGCCGGCGCGCTCCATCAATTTGGGAAGTTCGGAAAAAACCGACGGCGGAAAACCGCGGCGTGTTGGGGGTTCGCCCGCTGCCAGACCGATTTCGCGCTGCGCACGCGCAAAACGCGTCACCGAGTCCATCATCAAAAGCACGCTTTTGCCCTGGTCGCGGAAATACTCGGCAATCGCCGTAGACGTGTAGGCGGCCTTTAATCGCTCCATGGAACTGCGATCGGACGTGGAGACGACCAACACGGCTTTTTTGCGCCCTTCGGGCCCAAGGTCGTGTTCAATAAACTCGCGCACTTCGCGTCCGCGCTCGCCGATGAGCGCCAGAACGCAGACGTCGGCCGCACAGCCCTTGATGATGCTCGACAAAAGAGTGGACTTGCCGCCGCCCGCGGCCGCAAAAATACCCATGCGCTGTCCTTCGCCGCAGGTGAGCACGCCGTCAATGCAGCGCAGTCCCAGAGGCAGGGGCCGGGAAATGATTTTTCGGCTCATGGGATTGGGAGCTTCGGCAAAGACGGGGTAGTGCGTGCGGCAGCGCAGCTCAGGCCCTCCGTCAATGGGCTGTCCAAGGCCGTCAAGGACGCGCCCCAAAAGTTCCCGCCCCACGGGAATCGACAAAATCTTGCCCGTAGGAATCACTTCGGTGGCGGGCGACACCCCCTGGCAGCTCCCAAGGGGCGAGAGGAGGGCGACGTTGCGAATAAACCCCACCACTTCGGCTTTGAGCTCAAAGTCCTCCCAGGGGTTTTTGAGAATGCACAGCTCTCCCACCTTCACGCCGGGCACAACGGCTCGAATGATGGTCCCCACGACCTGTTCGACGCGACCGCGGATGTCGACGGTGGTGGTGGTCTGCACGGCCTGCTGCAGCAGCGGCCCGATATATTCAAAGGCCATAGATTACTGTTTGATCTTGGAGGAGAAGGCGTGTTCAAGGGCTTTTAACTGCGTATCGAGCGAGGCGTCCACCACACCGAGTTCGCTTTCAAGAATGCAGCTGTCGGGGCCAAGGCGCGGATCGGCAACAACAGTAAGGTACGAGCCCGAGGTCATGGCGGCAAGGGCCTTGGTAACGACGGGCTCCTCCGTGGGACAGACGCGCACAGTGACGCGCTGCTGACCGCGCACGGCGTTTAAAGCCGTCCCGACAATGCGCTTAATGCGGGTTTCATCATCCATATCGCCCACAATCTTGCGGATCGACTGGTTGACCACGTTGACAACCGTGTTTTCAATGTTTTCGATAAACTCAACGGACGCGAGCACCGTCTCCATCATCTTTTCGGCGTTTTCCATCTTGCCCGCCTCAAGGCCGTCGGCATACCCTTCTTCGTAGCGGCGACGATAGGCCTCTTGAGCCTTGGCTTCAATTTCGGCGGCGCGCTCTCTGGCTGCTGCCAGAAGGTCGGCCGCTTCATAAAGAGGCGCAAGCTCGGCCGCTTTAATGACTTTGACGCCCTCGGCGGGCGCGGGGGTATCGGTACTCAGTCGAAATAGGGCTGCCATTGTTTATCGAGTTCCCGGACAATAAGTTTCTTTAAAAAATACCACAGCGCATCGCGCAGTCCCGGATCGAGGGCGGGCGCATCGTACGCGTCGGGCAGATCGAGCGCGGCAAAAAGACTTTGCGTGCGCGTCTGAAGCGCCTCGGGCCAGCCCGCGCGCACGGCTTCAAGCATGAGCCGGGCCAGAGATGCGCACTTTTGCTCCAGACTGATGCCGCTTGCAGCGGCAGCAAGCGGCGCTCGCAGGGCGCCGATCTGCCAGCGGCCGCGCGTCAAGGCCCAGTTGCAGATGTCGCGCCCCAAAAAGGCGTGCAGGGGCTCAATATCGGTTTTTAGGACCGTGGCGGCAATCTCGGGTGCAAAAACAGCGGCTGCGGCAAGGCGCGCAAGAAGGGTGAGCGCTTCGGGCGTCATGAATGCCAGACGATGCGAGTCTTGCGTAAAGTCCCAGTAGGGAGCCGTATCGGGAGAATAGTCTTGGGGGTGGCGCCTGGCCCAGATGCGGGAGAGGTCGGGGCACCTGCGGGCAGCGTCCCACAGACCGCCCTCGGGCATGGGCTCGACGGGGCGCTCTTTGGGATTAAAGGCAAACGATTCCCGTAAAACGTCGGAATTGTTTGCTAAGAGCTCGCGAAAAAAGAAGCGGTTCATGACACTCTCCCTTGAGGCGAAACGCTCGAGTCGCTTCGCCGATCGGGTTTAGTCCTCGCTTTGGGAGTCCTTCTTGGGGCGGCGGGCTCGAACAAAGAGCACCGCAGCGCCTGCAAGGGCCGCAATGGCGAGCGCCAGAATGCCCGCGGCTGCCGCCAGGGCGGTCTTTACGAACTTTTCATCGACCGGGGGCTTTTGTTCGAGCATCGGCACGGTGATCGTGTCGCGCACGGGCACGAGCATCACCGACACATTCTCCTGCTTTAAACCCGGCACGGCGTTGGCCGCAAGCTCACGCACGCGGCTGATGAGGTGCGGGGCCTGAGAAGCGGGCGTGTGTCGTAAAAAGACCGCGGCTGAGGGCTCGGTCGTCTTGCCGGTGCCGAGGTCCTGGCTGCCGAGCACAACGTGCACGCGCGCCGTGAGAACGCCGTCGATCTGCGCAAACGTTTCACTCAACTCCTGCGAGAGGGCGTACGTCATGCGGGCCTGCTCTTCGGTGGCCGAACTGATCATGCCCTTGGCGGCAAAGATCTGGCCCATGTTTTCAAAGTCGGCCTGCGGCAGACTGTTTTGCCGCATCAGCTCAAGCGTCTGCACGACCTTGTCGCTGTCGACCGACAGCGTGTAACCCGTTTTGGTGGAAGTTTTCTCGGTGTCAATCCCGTTGCGAAGCAGCACCGACATCATGGCGTTGGCCTGCTGCTCGGTGAGGCCTTGATAGACCTCGGACTTGCAGCCCACCAGTGCAAGCGTGACCGCAAGGGACGCCGCCAGAAGCGATCGCCCAAGTCGACGGGAAAAGAGGGAATTGCTGCTCGTCATGGTGTTTATGGTCGCTGCTGCGGCTCAAAATCAGCCGTTCGCTTTCAAAAGTTGTTCAAAGTCGGACAAAAACTTGTCGCGGGTGTTGGTCGTCATGGTGCTCTCAAAGACGTGCATGTTGACGGCAAACTGTGTTTGCAAAAGCTCTTCGGGCGTCGGCAGGGGCGCGTCGATCGTCTGAGAACTGTTGCCGATGCCGTCGACGGCCGGCGGCTCCTCGGATGAAGACAGGTGCGCTGCCTCTTCGGTCGACTGCACGCTCTGAGTCGGCGCACTCGCCTGCGGCCCGTTGAGCGCACTTGCTGCCGCAGCGCCCTCGGGCGCCTCCATGAGGGCGCGAAAAGCCTCGGCAACTTCCTGCGGTACGGGACCGCGTTGGTCGCTGACAAGCCCCTCGCCCTTGGGAGCGCGGGCGTTTTCGAGCGCCTCCATGAGGCGCGTCGAGAAATCCATCGCCGAACGAACGTCGAGCATGACTTACTTCTCGGCAGGCGTCGGCCCCTTGGGGCGACAACGCATCAGCCGTTGATTTTGTCCAAAAGGTTCTGCGCCATCGTGCCCGCCGTCGTGCCTGCGGGAACCTTGAGAAGAATGTCGCGCGCTTCGTCGACTCGGCCCGCCAGATAGGCGTTGAGCCCGAGATACGCGAGCGCATCGGCGTCTTCGGGGTGCCCGGCAAGAACCTTGTCGCGAAGCGTCGCTTCGGCGTCGGAGTATTCGCCCACGGCCATTTGGCTCATCGCAAGGCTGATCAGGGTCGGCACGTGTTCGGGGCGATTGGCAAGAATGCCTTCGTAAACGCGACGGGCAGGGCCGATCACGCCCTTTTGCACGCCGGCGTTGGCAACGTCCAGCAGACGCCGGACTTCGGAATCGGTCAGCATGGGATATTCCTTTGTCTTTGTTAAAGCCGTTATGAGGCGCGCTGCGCAAGCTGCTTGGCTTCGTCGGTCATGGACTTCGTCACGGTCGACGTCATTTCAAGCAGCATGTTGTACTGGTTGATCTCAAACTGCATGGCAAGCATGTCTTCCTGCGAGATGTTGCCGTGATCGTCCGTAATGGAGTTCATTTTCGTATTAAGTTCATCGGCCTTGTTCCCGATGGTATCGAACATCGCGTTGAACAAAGTCTCGACATTGAGGCCCGAATTGACAGTCGACATGGTCCACCTCAGGAAAAAAGTTTGGAAAGAATCTCTTCGGCTGCGTCAGCGGCCGACTTGGCAGCCTGAGCCTTGACCATCTCGTCGGGGGTGAGCCCTGCGTCCATGGCGCGGCGCAGCCGAAACTGCAGGTCGGCGATTTCATCGCGAATCGCCTTCTGATCGACGTAGGACGCCGTCTGAGCGGCGTCGAGTGCGGAAACAAAATCGCTCATTTTTTCACCTTCAACGGATAGACGATCCGCTTGTTGAACTTGGAAAGAATCAGACGGTCGTAGCTGACGGATTCAAGCGTAAATCCGCCGGGCAGGCGTCCGCCGGCAAAAACTTTTTCTCCCGTGCTGAGCGTGACGAACTTGATGGCGCCGCGCGAAACGGAGGCGACTCGGAAGGTCGGCTTCATCGGATCGACATTGGCCTGTGCGACGGGCGCTGCCTTGAGGGTCGCCTGCATCTTGCCCGGGTTGCTGTCAGCCAAGTTTACAACCTCCATGCGCAGGGCAACACCGCAGGTTGCTTCGGCCTGCCTGAGGGCGGCGTCAAGCACGGGGCGGGTTTGGGCCGTGAGTGTCGTCGTGAACTTCAGGCGCCCGGGCAGATAATCGACCCGCACGCCCGTCAGTCCCGCCTTGCCGAAAGCCTCGGCCAGGGCGCGACTCACCTCGGGGCGGTGCACGATTTTGCGTTTGACGCTCATCGGGCGCGAGAGGCTTTTTTCAGCGATAAAGGGTACGCTCACCTCGGCGTCTGAAAAGGCCTTTTCTTCGACCACACTGTCGAGCATGTAGGCGGCAACAAGCAGTTCTTGGCCCGCATCCTTTTTGGTAAGTTGGACCGTCGGCCAGAAGTCGAGCGTATTAAAAGCCGTTTGGACTGCCCTCGTGTAGTCGCTGTCGACCGTCACGTCCAGAATGACGGGCACGCGCATTTTGCGCGCAAGAGCGACGAGCCTGCCGCGCGCCTCGTCGTCGGCAACGGACCCCGTGACGACATAGGCCCCGTTTTCAAGGCGCTTGACGGCCAGATCCGAAAATCCTTCGGCAATAGCCTGCATGAGAATGTCCGAGGAGGCTGACTGCGCTTCGTCCTTAAAGAATCGGGCAAAAAAGTGCTTGGCACGCTCCATGCGGCCTGCGTTTTCCGTCAGGTGCACCCAGCCTTCGTCGTCCTCGGCCACAAAAGAGGGGCTCGAAATCACCCAAAAGCCCGCAAAAAGGAGGGCTCCGACGACGGCGGCCGCAACGAGCGCCTTGCGTCCGGGGCCGCCCTGAGGACTCGCCTTTGGTTCTTGTCCATCGGCCACGGGTTGCAGTGCTGCATCCTCAAGGGGAGTATGGGGAGCTTCGGCATTGGCCTCGGGGGCGGGGGATTCGTTTTCTTCGGCTTCGCTCTGCTGAGCGACTTTGGCGGGCTGCGAGAGCTGCTGCACGGCAAGCGACACGCTCTCCCAGAACGCGTCGGGCGCGTCCTGCGCACCCCAGGCAAAAAGCACGCCCGCAAGCCGGTAAATGTTGCCCGCAGGAATATCTCCGGAGGCGACTTCCTCTCCGGCGGCGGACAACAAAGCCGCGTCAAGGGGAGTCACGGCAACCGTGCCGTTTTCTCGCACTTCAAACGCGCAGTGGCGGGCCGCCAGTCCTGAATCGGACAAAATCAAATCGCACGACTCGTCGCTTCCGAGCACCCAGGTGCCGGGCGTCAGGTCAATGCGTGCTCCGAGGTGAAGCCCGGAGAGAATGCGAATCTCAATACCGGCCATCACTTTTTCTCCACGCTCGGCACGCGTTCAAGCGGCCCCCTTCGGTGTTCGTAGTCGGACTGAACGGCCGACTGTTTGAAAGCGGGATCGTCAACGCGCGCCGGGACATTCTCACCGTTGGGCGTCACGATGCGCGGCGTGAGCAGAATCAGACGCTCCATCAGGCGCCCAGACTTGGAGGTGGCTTTAAAGAGGTGCCCGAGAAGGGGGATGTCCTTGAGAATCGGCACGCCGTCTTCCCCCTCGCTCTTTTGCTCGTAGTAGTAGCCGCCGATAAGAAGCGACTGTCCCACGTCCACGACGGCCTGCGTATTGATCTTGGTTTGCTTGATGGGCGAAACCGTAAGCTGAGAATTGTCGCCCCCTGTTGTGGTGTAACCCGACGCGTTGTTGTTCTGGTCGTCCTGCACGTTGACCGCAAGCTTGATGGACGTGCGTCCTCCCTCGCGGATGATGTGGGGCGTCACGCGCAGTACGGTGCCTGACTCAACTTTATAAAGGTCGACCGCTTCGGTTCCGCGCAGCGGAATGTAGTAGGTCGTGGTGTTTTCAAGGACCGCCTGTACGTTGTCAACCGTCAGAACCGAGGGGCGTCCGAGCATGCGGGCGGCGTTCTGCGACTCAAGCGCACTGATGCGCGCAAGGAAAAAGTCCGACCCGTGCGTGTAGATGGTAGAGAGCAGTGCCCCTGCCGAATTCGTGGCGGTCTGCACGATCGGATTGCCCGCGCTGTCATAGCCGCCGTTGTTGCCGGCGCCCAAAGAGCCACCGCTCGTCCAGTTGCCGTCCTTTTTGCTGCCGCTGAAGTTGACGCCCAGATCGCGGCTTGCGGACGTATCGATGTCAACGATGGCCGCATGAATTTCAACGAGCTCCACGGGCTTGTCGAGATCCTTGATAACCTGCTCGTAATAGGGCATGCGATAGGCAAGGTCGTTGACGAGCACGGCGTTGACACGGGGGTCGGCCATGATGCTGATCGACCCGTTCACGATGGGCGAGTCCTTCACAGCCGAGGCCTTGGCATCACTCTTTTTGGATTGCTTGGAAAGGCCTTCGGCCCCGAGCCCGGGGACGGACTCAACGCTCCTGGGGCCGCGCTGCTGCGAGACGGTCTGCCCGCTCACGGACTGGCCCATCACCATGCCTCGGAGGATGCTGGCAATGCCGGGGACCGTCACCGACCGATCCATGCTCGTAAAGGTCTGATCGTCGGCCCAGGCGTACTTAATCGGGAAGACGCGCATCACGATGTTTTGGCTCTGGACCTTGTTGTAGGCCGCAATCGCCGTTTTAAGCTGCTCGAGATACTCGTCGGGGCCGCGCAGGGTAAGCATGTTGCCCTGAGGACTGAGCACAACGGGGAGCTCTTCGGCAATAAAGCCCTGGCGCTTTAGGCTCGTCACCAGATCCTGACTCACGGCGGTTGGAATCGTCAGAAATTCCTTACGCACGTCCTTGGCGCGGTAAAAGTGCACCGTGTCGCCGAGTACGTAATAGCTCAGCCCGTAGGCTTCTTCAACGGCCTGCAGAAATTCCTTGGGGTCGACGGCCTTGAAACGTCCGCTCACCGAGCCCGTGATGTTGGGGCCGAACGAAGGCTGAAGGTCCTGCGAGCGGGCAAAGCTCGAGAGCACCGACTTGATGTTCTGTTTGTCGGCGTAATAGGAAAAGGGCGCCGTGAAGGCCTGAGCTGCTGCAACGAGTGGAAGGCAGGCAGTCAAAAGTGCCAGAGTTGTGCGAAATTGTGCTGTGGGCGTCATGTCGGCTCCCTTCAGAACCCAAGCTGATCGGGAAACCATCCGGCCATTGAAAAGCCGCTTGTGCTCGAGGCAGAAGTCCCTTCGAGCCGAGAGCGCCACCAGGCCTGATCATTCAAAAAGTCGCGTACTGCGTCGATAAGTTCACTCTCGGACACACGGCCAAGGTCAAGCCTGCGAAAAAGCGTCAGACGCTCCTCGTCGACGGCAAGGGTCGAGGCGCGGCGCAGGGCCGATCCTGCGGCAAGTCTGCCGATTTCAGCCCAGCGCTCGTTTTCTTCGGGCACAGGCCCCATGTCGCAACCGATGACGAGCGTACGGCCGTCCGGACTCTGAAGATCCAGATCGAGCCCTTCCTGCAGCAGGTAGTGATAGACCCCGAGCTCATCGGGTTGCGCCGCCCGCCAGCCCGCAGCACCGGCCACGGCTTGAACGGCTTGGGAAAGGGAGTAGGCCATAGTGCAAAAGCCCCATCAACAAACACGCTATTTTGCATTATCGCACGGTTTTCGCGGCCTCTTTGAGCCGCGTGATTCAATCGCGCCGGAAAAGACCGCATTTTTGTCGGCAGGCCACAGAAATTGAAGCTCCCCTGTCTGAAGACAGAGGATTCACTTTGACCTTCAGATGGCTCT
>CAMAHM010000039.1 GCA_945834535.1 uncultured Sutterella sp.
ATCTCGCAGAACACATCGTTCGTGCGAAGGGTGCGCATTATGCGCGCTTATTTTTGACTTGTCAAGACAGGGACGCATTTTTTGTGTTCTCCAACGGGTTTTCCACGTATTCCACGCAATTTGTGGACAAACCCCCTCGGCCTGCAGGCAAGTATCTGAAACCTCGCACAATTTTCCGCGTGCCTAAAATTTAGGCAGTTTTAACTCTTCAAATCCTCTTTCGAATTGAAGTTTGAAAAATCAAAGGGATCCTCAAATTCAACCCAAATGCAATTGCTGCGCCGCACCCACTCGTGCACACGCTTGCCGCCCGCAGCAAGAAACGCGCCGAGTGCTTTGCGCGATTCCGTGCGCATCACCATAAAGAGCGGTTCGGTGTGGCCCTGCACGACGGGCGCTGCGCACAGGCTCTCGGGATGCGCTTCGAGCACCGTCAGCAATCGCTCGGTCAGACAACGAGGCAGATACGGCGCGTCACACGGCGCGATCTGCACAAAAGGCGTTGCAACGAGCGCCAGACTCGAATAAATCCCCGTGAGCGGACCCTGAAATCCTCCCGTGCAGTCGCTCACCACCTCGCAGCCGTAGCCGCGGTACACGTCAAGGTTGCGGTTGGCGCTGATCACGATCGTGCTGCACTGCCCGCGCAAGCGCCCGAGCACGTGTTCCACCAGGGGCCGCCCTTCAAAGCGCACAAGTCCCTTGTCTTCACCCCCCATGCGGGTGGCGGCTCCCCCCGCCAGCACCAGCCCCGTCACCCGCACCGCTGTCGATTGTTTGTTAGCTTGCCCGAGCTGCACGTTGATTCACCTCTATCTTGCCTTTGAGTCTTTCCGACATTCACAATACCCGTTCTCTCGGGCGTGCCTCATCCTAACACCCGTGCCGCATGTGCATTCACGATCACCACCTCTTCTCGCAGCATCCCGGACGGCGCTAACATCGCCTCTGTGCGCGTCTTTTTTGTAGCAAGACGCCCCGTTTTGTCACCTTTTTAGCGCAGGCGCTTTTCATCATGCAGCACGAAGTCCCCAGCACGCTTACCGTTTCACAAGCCCGCGAGTTCATTCTTGCCCGTTGCCCTGCAGTCGAGGGCTCCGAAACCGTCGATTTGCTTGAGGCCTGCGGCCGCGTGACGGCGCATCCCGTTGTCTCGCCCCTGACGGTGCCGCCTTTTGACAACTCGGCCATGGACGGCTACGCCTTTGTCTGGAGCGACGTTGCGCACCTTGAATCGGCGACTCTTCCCATTGTCGGTGAAAGTTTGGCAGGACACCCCTACGCCGCAGGCCTCGCCCCCAAGGGCAGTTGCATACGCATTACGACGGGCGCCCGCATGCCCGAGCCTTGCGACACGGTGATTGCCTTTGAAAAAACGACCTTCAGCGACACCGAGGTTCGCTTTCGTCCCGCCGATGTCAAGCCCGGCGCCAACGTGCGTCACGCCGGCGAAGAAATGGCGGTCGGCGACGTCGTCATCGAGGCGGGCACGCGTCTTAGCCCCGCGCACATTGCGCTCATTGCCTCTCTCGGCCTGGCGCACATCGAAGTGGTTCGTCCGCTTACCGTAGCGCTTTTGGTGACGGGGGACGAACTTGCCGAACCGGGCGAGCCGCTCCCCGAAGGCGGCATCTACAACGCCAACGGCCCCGCTCTTTTGACGCTTTTGCGGCGACTCGGCTGCCGCACGCAGTACGAAGGCATCCTTGCCGATGATCCGCAGGTCATCGGCGCGGCGCTCGACAGGGCCTGCGCGAGCGCCGACATCGTTTTAATGAGCGGGGGCGCAGCCGACAGCTCGGCCGACTACTCGCACCAACAGCTTGCCGCACGAGGCACGATCTTTGACTGGACCGTGAACATGCGTCCGGGCCGGCCCATGCGTTTCGGGCTTCTTGCGAAAACGCCGGTCTTCATTCTTCCGGGCAACCCCGTGGCAAGCATCGGTGTGTTTCTTGAATTCGTGCGCGGTGCGCTTTTGCACATGCAGGGGGTGACGGACGGCGTCTGGCCGCAGAGCGTGCGTGCCGAGCTCACGGACAACCTGAAGTCCAAACCGGGCCGCGCAGAATTCGTGCGCGCTCAACTTCAAAGAACTGCAGGCGAACACGTGCGCGTTGCGGCCAACAAAAATCAGAGTTCTGCCTCCTTGCGTTCGCTTGCCGCCTCTCAGGCCCTGATTGCGCTCGATCACGCAGACACGCTCGTGCCCGCCGGCAGCAGCGTCGACGTGCATCTTCTCACTGAACTTCTGTGAGTGAGGCTGCGGCATCGAAGCGACGCCTTCGTCTTTTTTGAGCTGCCAAGCGCACTTTGTCGGCAGCGTTCCAAAAAACCGAGCCCTCTGACGAGGACTCGGTTTATTTTCTCAGAGCTCGGATGACAGACCTTGCAACAGAAAGTCAATGCGTCTTTTCGGACACGGCACTTAGAGACGGGGCACCCGACGGCTGGGGACGAGCTTTTTTATCGGCCTCGCGCGCCAACGCAAAACGCGAGCGCCGAGGCCTGCCCGAGCGTTGTTTGGGATGGGACACGGGCAACGGGTTCATCGGAATGCTGTCGAGAATCTCGGGCGGCGGCTCTTCACCGGCCTGCTGCATGACAAAGAGGTCGCGCGGATCGATCTCGGCTTCAACAATCGTGTTGCCCTGCAGATCCACAATGCCGCGATAGCCGACCGCACGCACCTTGAGTCCCTTGTAGGGGCCGTAGGTGCGATCTTCGTGCTGATGCCCGTGGAACACCCAGTTGACGTGCATGCGTTTGGCGAGGTGGTCGATCGCTTCAAAGCCCTTCTTGTGGCAACCCGCTGCCTCGTGCGTCACCAAAACATCGGCATGCTGCTTGCAAAGCCCCTCGTACACGCTCGGGAAAATCGACGAGCGGTGACGGCGCGGCAAGCCGCCCCGCCACAGATTCATCGTCGGGCTGCGGCGAACAAAACTCGAAGCCGACCGATAGTTGGGCTCGTCGTCAGGCATCCAAATCTGACCTCGGAAGACCCCGCCCAATCCCGCAATGCGAAGCCCCGCCACGTTGGCCACCTTGCCGTGCAGATTGTGGTCGGCGATGGGGCCGTGCCACAGACGGTCGTAGAACTCCTCGGTGTCGGTGTCGTGGTTGCCCGGAATCCACCACACCTGCGTGAGCGCAAGCGCAGTTTGCAGAACCACGGAAATATCCTCCCCCGGCTGCAGGTCACCGAGAATCACGATGGCGTCGGGGCGATGCGTTTTGACCGCCCAGTTGATGTGATCAAACCGCCCGTGCGGATCGCCGCAGAAAAAGATTTTGGGCAGGGGTTTGTCCGCAGCGCGGTGCGACGCGCCGCGACGGCGGCGATGCGGCCTTCGGCGGGGTTCCTGCGTTTTCGTCTCTGTGGTCTGCGTCATGCCTCGGCCTCCGACAAAGAGGCGTCGTACTGACGCAGCACGGCAGCGGCTTCCTTGGCCACGCGCTCTGCAAGCGCAGCGGGCGCGAGCACGCGCGCATGCACGCCGAGCCCCAGAATGCGCGACAGCAGTTCCGTTTCCACGGCGTAGGGCACTTCCAGAACGATCGAACCGTCTTCGGCACTCGTCATCGTCTGTTCGCGATGCCAGATTTCATTGCGCACGTAGGGGGCCATCGTCGCATCGATTCGGATTTTGGCCGTAGCGCGCTCTTGTTGATCTGCCGAGAAAATGCCGTAGGTACTGTCGAAATAGTCTTCGATCGTGCGCATGGCCACACTGCAGCACTTCTTCTTGGAAAGTTCGGCCGAGCGAATGTTTTCCACGGCAAACTTTCTGAGACCGTCGCTCTGATGGCACCAGGCGTCGACGTACCAGCGGTTTTTGTAGTGAACAAGGCGCAACGGGCTGATTTCACGGAGACTTTCAACCCCTCTACCCTGCGCAAAATAGGTAATGCGCAGGCGACGGCGGTGACTGACCGCATATCCGACGAGCGGAAAATACGGCAGATTGACGTGCTTATATTCGTCGCCGATCACCTTGACGCGCTTGGCAAGCTCGCGCGTGGTGATCATGTCCGAGCGCACGAGCGACAAAAGCCTCGCCCTGAGTGGGCGCATGTCGCCCGAAAGCAGGCCGCTTTTGTCGGCCTGGATGCGGTCGAGCATCTGCAGCACCGACATGAAGACGTAAAGCTCGTCGGCCCCGTACCACGAGGCGGGAATCGGCGCGGACACCGACTGCAACTTATTGGAAGCGATCTTGCTGTCCTGAGCGTAGTAGTAGCCGTTCTGCGTGTACGAGTACACGATCGGCGCACCAAGCTCTTCGCGCATGTAGCGCAGATCCCTTTTGAGGGTCGGCGAAGAGCACTGCAGCTCCTGCTGCATCTTTTCAAAACTGACAATTCCGGCTTCCTGAATCAACTGATCGATGCGGTGCAGGCGCATCAAAAAAGTCATTGTTGAACGCATGATTCAGGTTCATAAATTTTTTAAGGTGCCCTCATTATAAGGGCGGGCCGCGCAAAGCCCGTGCTGCGCATGAATCAGCCCGGAGAACAGCACCGCCGGACAGAAAAAACGGCGTACTTTCAAGGTGCCGTCCGCACCTCAAAATGCACGCCGTAGGCAAGGCAAAAGACTTTGTCTGCGTTTTTAGTTCACGCCCACGAGCTCGACGTCGAAGATGAGCGTTGCGTAGGGCGGAATCACGCCCGGGTAGCCCTGCGCGCCGTAGGCAAGGTTAAAGGGGATCGTCAGCTTGCGCTTGCCGCCCACCTTCATGCCGGCAATGCCGATTTCCCAGCCGGCAATCACCATGCCCGAGCCGAGCGGAAATTCAATCGGCTCGCCCCGTTCAATGCTCGAATCAAACACCGTGCCGTCTTCAAGTCTGCCCGTGTAATGCACGCGCACGACCTTGCCGGCCGCGGCTTCTTCACCGCTGCCGACTTCGACTTCGTCGATCTCAAGCTCGCCGGGCTTGGGAAGCTCCTGCACGTCGAGAAGTTCAACTTCAAACACCAGCGTCGCGTTGGGGGGAATCACGCCGCCCGCACCGTGTTCGCCGTAGCCGAGGTGCGGAGGAATCGTCAGTTTGCGCTTGCCGCCCACCTTCATGCCGCAAAAGCCCTGATCCCAACCGGCAATCACCTGTCCGGCGCCGAGCACGAAATCAAACGGCATACCGCGCGGCACGCTCGAATCAAACACCGTGCCGTCTTCGAGCTTGCCGGTGTAGTGCACGACGATGCGGCTTCCGCTTTCGGCAGCCTTGCCGTCGCCGATGGCGAGATCTTCGATGATGAGCTCTTTGGTCATAACAATCCTGTTCTAAAAAGTTGGCGCCGGTCTGCGGCGCACCGTCGACTATGGGCTTTTGAATGCGCCGCAGCGCCTCAAATTTCGTAATCTTGCCTTGTCCGACCGCGCCTCGCAAGAGGCGCACGCGCGAAAATGCATCTAAGCAAAACGACTTATTGCATGCACTTCACCGAAGGAGTAGATTGTCCCTCAAGCCCCCTCGGGCGAGACTCAATACATCGGATTCTTAAACCATGTTGTTCTCGATGACGACTTTTTATTCCTGGCGTTGGCACCTCCAATAAGGCGGGTGTCCAGGTCTGATCGTCACAAACAACGCAAGAATCACAGGAAAAGCAACCCGCGACCGCAAAGGAGTACGCGGGTTTTTCTTTGAGTCCTTCCACCAAAGTCTACGCAAACTCCCCCATCCCCGGCCGCGGCGAAACAAGGAGTTTGAAAATGCGCTTCGGCACGCAAAATCTGATCGTTCCGCCCCGATGGCGGCGGTGATGGTTCACCGCACTCCCCGCACCCATTCACCGTCGTTTTCCATTTGAGGCAACCATCATGATGACGCAGGAACTGCTCTCCAAGCTTTTCGATCAGCAGGATCTCACCAAAACCGAAGCGCAGGCGCTTTTTACCGAAGTCTTTAACGGCACGACCGATCCGGCCGTCTTTGCCGCCCTTCTGACGGCACTCAAAATCAAAAAAGAAGCGCCGCAGGAAATCGCCGGCGCCGCTGCCGCCATGGTCAGCGCGGCCGTGCGCTTTCCTCGCCCCGAGGGCATCGAAGTCGGTGAAATCGTCGGCACGGGCGGCGACGGCATGCACTCGATCAACGTCTCGACCATGTCGGCCCTTTGTGCGGCAGCCAACGGCCTGAAAATCGTCAAGCACGGCAACCGCAGCATCTCGTCGCAGACGGGCGCTTCGGACCTTCTGCAAGCCCTCGGTTTCAACATCGCTCCCGATCCGGCCGACTCGGCCAGACTGCTTGAAGAAACCGGCTTTGCTTTTTGCTTTGCACCGCGCTACCACCCGACCATGAAAAACGTCATGCCCGTACGCAAGGCGCTTGCCACGCGCACCATCTTCAACATTCTCGGCCCGGTCACCAATCCCGCCCGCCCCGACTACGCCGTGATTGGCGTCTATCTGCCCGAACTCATCCTGCCCGTTGCTCAGACGCTGCGCGAACTCGGCATGAAGCGTGCTTTCGTCGTACACGGCAGCGGCTTTGACGAAGTGGCCGTGCACGGTCCGACCGCCTACGCCCGCCTTTACGAAGACGGCCGCATCGAAACGGGTGAACTGACGGCTCAAGACTTCGGCGTCACCCGCAGCTACCGTATTGAAGACTTCCAGGGCGGCAAGCCCGAAGAAAATGCTCGGCTTGCACTCGACATCCTCTCGGGCCGCGGCACGAACGCGCAAAACGACATGATCTGCGCCAACCTGTCGCTGCTCTTACTCGCGGGCGGCCGCGTTGCCGACATCCCCGAAGGCATTGCTCTTGCGCGTGAAACGCTTGCCGACGGTCGGGCGCTCAAGGTCATCGAGGCGCATCGGCGCTTTAACGGGTTAGACTGAACGCACACTCCATTTGAACAGACACTGCAGACACAAGGATTTTCCCATGCTTCTCAATCCCTTCTTCGGTCGATTCGGCGGTCAATACGTCTCCGAACTTCTTGTTCCCGCGCTCGACCAGCTCGAAAAAGCCTTCGTTGACGCCCGGAACGACCCCGCATTTGCCAAAGAACTTGAGTCGCTTCTGACGACGTACGCCGGCCGCCCCACGCCCATCACTTTGTGCCGCAACCTGACGGCGGGCACGCGCACCAAGATTTATCTCAAGCGCGAAGACCTGCTGCACGGCGGCGCGCACAAGACCAATCAGGTGCTCGGCCAGGCCCTTCTTGCCAAACGCATGGGCAAGACGCGCATCATTGCCGAAACGGGTGCCGGCCAGCACGGTGTGGCCACGGCCCTCGTGTGCGCCCTCATGGGCTTTAAGTGCCGCATCTACATGGGAGCGACGGACTGTGAACGTCAAAAGCCCAATGTTTTCCGCATGGAACTCATGGGGGCCGAAGTGGTGCCCGTCACCGACGGCATCATGACCCTTAAGGAAGCGTGCAACGCGGCCCTCAAGGACTGGGCCGGCAGTTTTGCCGACACGCACTACATGCTCGGCACGGCCGCCGGTCCCCACCCCTTCCCGACCATCGTGCGTGAATTCCAGAAGGTGATCGGCATCGAAGCCAAGCAGCAGTTCCTTCAAGCCGAAGGCAGGCTCCCCGATGCCGTCATCGCGGCCGTCGGCGGCGGCTCAAACGCCATCGGCCTTTTCACCGATTTCGTCAAGGAAGAAGGCGTGCGCCTCATCGGCGTCGAACCTGCGGGATCGGGCATTGAAACGGGACTGCACGGCGCTCCCATCAATGCCGGTGCCGAGGGCGTCTTTTTCGGCGCGCGCACCTTCAACATGCAGAACGAAGAAGGCCAGATTCGCGAATCGCACTCCATCTCGGCAGGCCTCGACTTCCCGAGCGTGGGCCCCGAACACGCCTATCTGAGCTCCATCGGCCGCGCCCAGTATGTGGCCGCCACCGACAAGCAGGCGCTCGAAGCCTTTACGCTTTTGAGCGTCAAGGAAGGCATCATCCCGGCGTTGGAAAGCGCGCACGCCCTCGCGCACGCCATCGAGCTCATGCGCCGCGATCCGCAAAAGGAACAGACCTTCATCGTCAACCTGTCGGGCCGCGGCGACAAGGACATCTTCCAGGTTGCCGAGCGTCTGCGCGCCGACGGCGTCATGACGGACGGGCGGCTCGACGCCGCCAAGGCGCAGGCACTCTACGGCCCCGTTGCCTGAGACAGGGTAAACGTCCAACGATGCATTGAATTGAACCGAGAAACTTATGACCCAACCGATTTCCTGCTCCTGTACCGACTCTTGCTGCGGCCGCTTTGCCCGTCTTTTCCGGCGTCTTGAAGCTGCCCGGGAAGGTGCTTTTGTTCCCTTCGTCAACCTCTGCGACCCAACGCCCGAAGCAAGTCTCGAGATTCTTGAAACGCTCGCAGCCAACGGCGCCGACGCGCTGGAACTGGGAATTCCCTTTTCCGACCCCTGCGCCGACGGCCCGGTGATTGCCGCCAGCGCCCACCGTGCGCTGCAGGCGGGCTCAACCACCGCAAAGTGTCTGGAGGTGGTGCGCCGCTTTCGTGCCAAGCACCCCGACACGCCCATCAGCCTGATGCTCTACATCAACCTCGCCTTTGCGCCGGGACTGGAAAAGTTCTTTGCCGACTGCGCCGCGGCCGGGGCCGATGCCGTGCTCATTGCCGACCTGCCTGCGAGCATGCGCGACGTGGTGCCTGAATTTGACGACGCCGCTGCCAAGGCCGGCATCGAACTCATCAGTCTCGTGCCTCCGAGCGCCACGCCCGAGCATGTGCGCAAAATCGCGCCCCATGCCAAGGGCTACACGTATCTTCTGTCGCGCGCCGGCATCACGGGGACCGACAAGGCTGCGGGCACGCCCGCCCACGAGGTCCTTGCCATTTTGCGCGAATTAGGTGCCGCCCCTGGACTGCTCGGCTTTGGTGTGAGCACGCCCGAGCACGTGCGCAAGGCCCTTGCAAGCGGCGCCGCAGGCGTCATCGTGGGATCGGCCATCGTGCGCATCATCACCGAGCACGTCAACGACATGGCAGCGCTCAAGGACAGTCTCGGAGCCTACGTGCGCAGCATGAAGGACGCGACCCGATAACGGTCACAGCTTCCGTCAAAATCGAGCCCCTCACCGGGGCTCTCTTTTCAACCGCCGACGCCTTCGGGCACCGAGACCAAGCAGAACCGTTCGAGTTCTGCACACTCATGCAAACCCGTTGACGCGCTTCATGTGTCCACCCCCGACAGACAAACGCCGACGCTTGAGGCGGAAAAAAATTCCGTCCAAACATCGGCGTTGTACTGCGCACCGCTCGGCCCGCTGCCCTCGGGACGAAGCGGCCGGTGTTGGTGAGTGCGTACGGTCGGCTATTCGACTTCGACCACGGCCAGAATTTCCACGGGGCTGCCTTCGGGCAGCTCGTTGGTGCCGATCGCCATGCGCGTCGCAACCCCCGCCTGGCCCCACAGATCCTTAAAGAGCTGAGAGGCGCCGTTGATCACCTTGGGGTGGTCTTCAAAACCCTTGGCGCAGCGTACGTACCCCAGCACCTGCACGAAACTCTTGACGCGATCAAGATCCCCGAGTTCGGCCTTAAGAACCGAGAGCACATTCAGGCCCGCCAGCTGTGCGGCCTTTTGCGCCGTTTCAATATCCATATCTTCGCCCACAACGCCCTTAAACTGCAGCTCGCTGTTGATGTCGGGCGTCTGCCCCGAGACGTAGACCAGGCTGCCCACGCGCTTGGTGAACACGTACAGTCCCGCAGGCGCAGCGACGGCCGGAAGCCTGAGCCCCATTTGTTCGAGTTTCTTTTCAATCAGCATGGTTGTTTGATTCCTTCACGAAAGGGCGCCGGGCGCCAAAGAAAAACAGGGACCCAAAAAGCAGGATCCCTGCGGATGATACCGAGTCTGCGCGGATGCAGCGCTTAGGCGGCAATGGGGTCAGGTGAGCGACGCACGCTCTGCCACAGCCACAGTCCGCCGAAGATCACCAGCCCCGGCAGATAGCCCCACCAGCGCATCTCGTAGGGCAGGAAGAATCCGGTGAGACTGAAGGGGAAGAGCATGAAGGCGGTGCACACCAACAGCAGCAAGCGCTCGAGCACGTTGATCTGCCGCACAAGCCACCCCTGCAGGGCCGAAGTGAAGGCGAGCATGCCGACCGAGGTCATCGCAAAGATGAAGAACCCGGTCCAGAACGAATCGATGCCGATCATCAGAAGGTCGCTGTTAAAGAGGAACACCACCGGCAGCAGGGCCGTACGAATATCGTAGATAAAGCCCTGCACGCCCACGGCAATCGGGTTTGCCTTGGCGATGGCGGCACCCGCGTAGGCCGCCAGCCCCACGGGGGGCGTATCGTCGGCGAGGATGCCGAAGTACAGGCAAAACAGGTGCGCGGCAATGAGCGGGAGCACCAGTTCCTGACCGTGCAGCTGCATGCCGCTCGCAAGCTGCACCAGCACGGGCGCGGTCAGAGAGGCCATGATGATGTAGTTGGCAGTGGTCGGCAGTCCCATGCCCAACAGAAGCGATGCAAGCGCCGTGATGAGAATGAGCAGGAAGAGGTTCCCCATCGAGAGCACTTCCACAAAGTACGTGATCTGCTGCCCGAGGCCAAGCGAGACGCAGCCGACGATGATGCCCGCGCAGGCCGTGGCAAGGGCGACGCCTGCCATGTTGTTGGCGCCCGCGGACATGGACGAGAGCGTCGTCTTGATCCCCGACCACAGCGCTGGCAGCAGAGGCTCGCGGTGCACGCGGGCGATCACGACGGGCTGCAGGACCATGATGACGGCAAGCACCATGATGGCGCGGAAAACCGACAGCTCGGCCGAGTGCTGCAGCGCGACGAGCTCATAAATAAGCATGGCAAGCGGCAGCAGAAAGTGCAGGCCGTTGCGCAGTTCGCACCAGAAGTTGGGGAGCTCGGACTTGGGCAGGCCCTTCAGGCCCAGCTTGCAGGCTTCCAGATGGGTAATCCAGATAAGGGCCATGTAGGAGGCAAACGCCGGCACGGCAGCCGCCTTGGCCACTTCAATGTAGGGAACGTTGACGTATTCGGCGATGATGAAGGCCGCTGCGCCCATCACGGGCGGCGTGAGCTGGCCGTTCACGGAAGATGCCACTTCGATGGCAGCGGCCTTGTTGGCCGGGTACCCCAGGCGCTTCATCAGGGGAATCGTAAACGTGCCCGTCGTCACGACGTTGGCAATTGAGCTCCCGGACACGGTGCCCGACAGAGCCGAACTCACCACGGCCGCCTTGGCCGCACCGCCCCTGTACTGTCCGAGACCGGCAATGGCAAGACGCGTAAAGAACGCGCCGCCCCCTGCGCGGTCAAGCATGGTGCCGAACAGTACAAAAAGGAACACAACCGTGGCCGAGACGTGCAGCGGCACGCCGTACACGCCCTGCGTGTCCATCGTAATCTGCGAGATAAAGCGCGACAGGCTCGCGCCCTTGAAGGCGATGAGGTCGGGCAGATAGGGGCCGAGCGCCACATAGGCGATGAAGGCGCAGCAGATCACGGGCAGCGCCGGACCGAGCACGCGCCGCGTGGCTTCGAGCATGAGCACAAGAAGCATCACACCCATGATGATGTCTCGGCCGATGGGCTGTCCCGGACGCTCGGAAATGCCTGCGTAGTCGGCCCAAATGTAGAGCGCGGCAATCATGCCCAAAGCGGCCAGAGTCCAGTCGAACCAGGTCACGCGCTTCATCGCGAGCAGAATGCGCAAGTCCCAGCGGTCAAACAGACCGCCGCGAATCGTGGGAAGATTCAAAAAGACGAGCGCCAGTGCAAAGGCAAGGTGAAAAGCCTTCACAAAGAGCGAGTCGAGCAAAAGCCAGCTTGCGGTGGACATCTGAAACAGCGCCCAGGCAAGCGCGACCACGAAGGTCACTTTGGACGAAAGGCCGGTCTTGTCTCCCTTCAGGCCGTGTTCACCGTCGACCACTTCGTGCCGGTACTCGCCGACCACGTCGTCGCTGTTGTTTTTCCCGGTAAGCGGGGTGTCGGGCAGAACAATTTTGTTGTTGTCAGTCATACGTGTCCCTTTGAGACGTCTCCGGGGCGGGGTTCGACACCCGATGCGTCCTGCGTGTTGTGTCGGCACCGAGCCCGTCGGTGCGCTCCCGCTCGAGACGGCGGGAAGATTCGGTCGGCCGTGCGCATTGGAGCATCCCCGAGGATGGTGCGCAGCGTTGTTGACTGTGCTTGACAGCAAGCCCCGACGAGGCGGGGCTTGTTGTCAGAGGATTGATATTTCAGGGGAAATTACTTGAGACCCTTTTCCTTGTAGTACTTCATGGCACCGGGGTGGATCGGGGCCGTCAGACCGTCAAGCATGCTCTGGGGCGTCAGACCCGCGAGGGCGGGGTGGAGCTTCTTGAAGGTATCAAGGTTCTCAAACACTTCCTTGGTGATGGCGTAGACCACGTCGTTGGGCGTATCGGCCGAAGTGACGAGCGTGGCGAGCATGCCGAGCGTGGACACCTTTTCCTTGGAGTTGGTGGCGTCAGGGTACTGCGACATGTCGATGTTGACCATCGAGTAGTAGGGAGCGCTCTTTAACAGGGACGTGATTTCCGTGGTGATCGGCACAATGCGGGTCTTACGCTTGCCGGCGGTCGACTCCTTGATGTTGCCGTTCGGATGGCCGACCGTGTAGAAGAAGCCGTCAATACGGCCGTCCTGCAGAATGCGGGGCGCGTCGGCGGGCTTGAGCTTTTCATCGCGGAAGTCCTTGCCCGGCACGATGCCGACCGTCTTGAAGATGTCCAAAGCGTTGACGCGGTTGCCCGAGCCCGGATCGCCGAGGTTGATCGTCTTGCCCTTGACGTCCTTGACGGACTTGATGCCCGAGTCTTCCGCGACGACGAAGGTCACGGCTTCAGGCGCAAGGGCAAAGACGGCACGCAGCTTCTTGACGGGAGACTTTTCCCACGGCCCCTTGCCGTTGTAGGCCATGTACTGGGTGTCGGCCTGAGCAATACCGAAGTCGAGATCGCCCGAAGCGATGGCGTTGATGTTGAACTTGGAGCCGCCGG
>CAMAHM010000040.1 GCA_945834535.1 uncultured Sutterella sp.
CCGCGCACTTCGTGCTTGCAGGTCATGGTGACCTTCACAAGACCGGCACCGGCTTCGCCCGTCACTTCGATCGAAGCGAGTTCGGCCTGCACGCGTTCCATGTTCTTCTGCATCTTCTGAGCCTGTGCGATCAGGCCCTGAATATTTCCACGCATCTGTTGTTTCCTTTAGGTCTGTGGATGGGTTGCTGGGTTGTCAATGTTTTGAGGACGGCTCAACACTGGTTTCATCGAGCGTGCCGTCAAGCGCAGTCAGGCATTGTTGCACAAACGGATCGCTCTTGAAGGCTTCAATGAGTGCCAAACGTGCCGCCCGACGCTCGGCCTCTTCAATAAGGCTGATCGAAACGGCGTCTTCGGCTCGCTCGTCATGAGTAAAGAGGACATGAAACTCACGTCCCGCGGCCTGCTCGAGGGCGCGCTGCACCGTCCGTTTGGCTTCTTCGTTGACGAGCATGAGCGAGAGCGGCCGCAGCAGAGCATGCGTCTCGTCAAATTCAACGAGCTCACTGCCGACGACGATTTCCCGTTCAAGGCCCTTCAGGCCGCTAGCGCACACAAGTTTGCGCCAGTCGGAAAGCATAGGCGTGATCTGCACCTCGATGGGCGGTGCAATCGCCGCGCCTCTGCCCGTGCGCTTTACGACTCCGACCGGCGCACTACTCTCCCCGGGGAACCTCGGGGGGCATGTCGTCCCAGGGCGCGGGCTCCATGCCTTCGTCCGCATAGCTGTCGACGGGCGGCTCAACCACTTCGACGACGGGCGCGGGTTCAGCGGGCTTTGCCGCCGGCTGAGGTTTGACGGGAGGCTGCACCTTGGGCTTTTCATGCACGGGCACCTTGGCCCCTGCGCCGCCCGCAGGACGGAAAGCCAGCATGCGCAAGATGGCCATCGTAAAGCCGGCGTATTCGTCCGGAGCACTTGCCATGTCGTTGCGCGCCTGCAGCAGGATCTGATAGTCAAGCTGCACTTCTTCGGGCGTCATGCGGCCGGCGAGCGTCAGAATACCTTCGTCCTCGCCCTGCGCGCTTTCGGGCACACGCTGCGCGAGCGCCACGCGGTGCATGAGCGCCGCCCAGTCACGCACGGCCTGTGTGTAGGAAAGCGACTGCAGTCCCATTTCCTGGGCCAGATTGAGAGCCCCGGCGGCATCACCGTCGAGCACGCATTCCTGCAGCGCCACAAGGGCGCGGCTGTCGGCAACGCCCAGCATGGAGCGCACCGCGTCAAGGGTCACGGCCCCGGCACTGAATGCGATCGCCTGATCCAAAAGACTCAAACCGTCGCGCATCGAGCCGCGGGCCCCTTTGGCAAGAAGCTTGAGTGCAGCGGGCTCAAAGTCGATTTTCTCCTCGCGCATGATGTCGGCCATGTGCTCGGCCACAGCGTCGGGCGTCATGTTGCGCAGATTGAACTGCAGGCAGCGCGAGAGCACCGTCACGGGCACTTTCTGCGGATCGGTGGTCGCGAGAATGAACTTAACGTATTCGGGGGGCTCTTCAAGAGTCTTGAGCATGGCGTTGAAGGCGTGCGTACTGAGCATATGCACTTCGTCGATCATGTAGACCTTGTAGCGGGCGTTCGTCGGCGCGTACATGGCGCGCTCCAGAAGCTGCGTCATTTCTTCGACCGAGCGGTTGCTCGCCGCGTCGATCTCGATGTAGTCCACAAAGCGCCCTTCATCGATGGCGCGGCAGGCCTCGCACTTGCCGCAGGGCTTGCTCGTGACGCCCCCCTGCCCGTCTTCACCCGTGCAGTTCAGACACTTGGCAAGAATGCGCGAGAGCGTCGTTTTGCCGACGCCGCGGGTGCCGGTAAAGAGATAGGCGTGATGCAGACGGTTCTCATCGAGCGCGTGCCGCAGCGCGGCGACAACGTGCTCCTGCCCGACCATGCTTTCAAAGTCATGCGGGCGCCATTTGCGAGCGAGGACCTGATAACTCATAAGAAAAACAGTCTCTTGAAGAAAACTGCCCGAAATGCGGGGCCGCGCGAAAAGGCCTCGGACAACGAGCCGATCGAAGCATTATACGGAGGGAGTGGTCGGCACAGATGTCAGGCCGCCGACGAGCAAGGCAACAGGTACGAAAAAGGCGAGCCTTATCCTCGGCACTAAGAGTATTCCGCCGTGGCTGCTTCGTTCCCGACCTGACCAGGTTAGCAGAGCTCTTATGCGAGGGGACCCGCCGAGGGGGCATTCTACAGATCCCGGCGCCGAAAACAAGACGCTCCGGTCGCAAACTGAACGATCGGAGCGTCGAAATCCGTCAAAAAACGGTCGTGGATCTCATTGGCCGAACCACTTCTTGTAGATGCGCTCGTACGAGCCGTCTTCGCGCATCGCCTTGAGGGTGGCGTTGATCTTGTCGGTAAGCGCCTTGTTGCCCTTCTTGGCCACGAAGCCGAAGAATTCGGTATCAAGTTCCATGGGCTGCTGCGCCAACCCCTTGGCAGCGCGCTTGTTCTTCACGAGGAAGTAGCCGATCACGGGGCGGTCGATGATCACCGCGTCGCAGCCGAGCTGCTTGAGATCGAGGAACGCTTCAGCGCTGTTGTTGAAGCTCTTGATCTTGGCGTCCTTGATGCCCTTGGCCACTTCAGCGCCGGTCGTACCGATCTGCACGGCCACGGTCTTGCCGGCCAGATCGTCAAGCGACTTGAACTTACCGAGATCGCGCGAGCGCACCATCACGCTCTGACCGGCCTGGTAGTAGGGCTCACAAAAATCGACGCGCTTTTTGCGCTCTTCGGTGATCGTGATGCCGCTCACCGCAAGGTCGATCGTACCGGTGAGAACCGCCGGAATCAAGCCGTCAAAGCCCATGTTGACGATCTTGACGTCCATGCCGGCGCGCTTGCCGATTTCACGGATGAGATCCATATCAAAGCCCACGTATTCACGCGTGGCACTGTCAACGAACTCGAAGGGAGCAAAGGTGGGATGCGTACCGACACGCAACGTCTGCGCAGCCTGCACGGCAAAGGAGGACACCGCCATGACGCCCACGGCGAGAGCGGCAAAAAACTTCTTATGCATTTTTGAATTTCCTGAAAATCGGGGCTCACGTCCAACTCGCAACGCCTGCCCCATTCCAATAAACCTCACGCACGGCGGAAGTTTCCACACCGTAATTGCGCGAGGGGGTCGAGCAAATCCGCCAAAAGGAGCGTCTCACGACGGTGCGCGCCGACAATGCGCGCGACGAGACGACTTAAAGGCGCTCTGCCTTCGGGACATTCTCGCACAGGTTGCAATCAGGGGTAAAGCGCGCGGCACAAAAAAAGAGAAGCTGCGATGAGCGCCATCAAAAGGAAGTCGGCGAATCTTCGATCGCCCCAATGCGCTGATCGACTACACCATCAAGAAATATGCGTGCCGCGCCTTTGCCGGGAATAACAAAATCGGGCGCAATTTCCGTCAGGGGCACAAGCACGAAGGCGCGCTCATGCATGCGCGGATGCGGCAGGATGAGTTCGGGATCGTCGGAAATGACATCGTCGTACGTGAGCACGTCCAGATCAAGCGTGCGTGGAGCATTGTGCACGCCCGCGGGACGCACTCGCCCCGCCGCGTTTTCAATTGCCTGCAGAGCGTGCAGAAGATCCTTGGGAGCAAGCGTCGTCTGCACGAAGCTGACGGCGTTGACATAGTCAGGCCCCGAAGAATCAACGGGCGCCGTGCGGTAAAAGGAACTTACGCCCGACACCTGCGTGCCGGGCAACGTCCCAATCGCTTCAAGGGCCGATCTCAGGGCTGCAACGGGGTTGCCGAGATTGGCGCCAAGCGCTACGGCCGCCCGGTGAAGCGTCTCCGTCACGATGCCTGCTCCTCGGGAGCCGCTTCTTTTTTCACGCTGCGGCGACGCCGCGGTTTGGCGGGTGTTTCACCCGCGGCCGCACTTTCGGGCGCTGTCGACGGCGCATCCGCCCCCTGCCCGGCTTCGGCATTGGGCGTCGTTTTGCGACGACGGCGACGGGGCTTGGCGGGGACTGCGTCGGCAGCCTCGCCCGCAGCCTGCGCCTGCTGCACCTCTTGGGCGGGTGCATCACTGCCGACGGCCGTTTCAGCCGTCTCGACCTTGGTCTTTCGGGGACCGCGGCGACGCTGACGGCGCGGTTTGCGCTCTTCTTCAAGAGCGGCGATCACGCCCTCCTGCACGCGCTCGTCCTCGGCCGACGTTGCCGCACTGCGGCCCGCTCGGGCCTGGGGAGCGGTTTGACGGGCCTCTTTCTGCGCCTGTTCGATCAGTAAAGCGCGCCCCTCTTCGTCGGCGGCGACAAAGTTTTCCCACCATGCTACGACGGCAGGATCGACGTGCCCGAGCTGGCTTCTGAGGAGCATAAAGTCGTAGCCTGCGCGGTACTTGGGATGCTCGATGAGGCTGTAGGGGTTCTTGCCGGTACGCCTTTCAAAGCGAAGTTGCAGCATCCAGATGAGCTTGATGTCGGCCACAAAGCGGTTCTGAATGGAGAGCTTGGCGCACTGCGTCGCAAGCACGTCTTCAGCGGCCGCATAAAGCGCCTTGGAGCGGATCATCCTGGGGCGCGCCTCATAGGCCGCCCAGCGCTTGGCCGTCTGCGGCCACAGGAGCGTGGCAAACAGGAAGGCGGGGGAAATTTTCTTACCCGCGGCGATGCGCTCGTCGGTGCGCTTTAAGGCGAGCATGAGGAACTCTTCGCCTTCCTTTTCATTGAGGATGACGTCGAGCATAGGCAGTAAGGACCGATGCAGGCCCTCCTTTCTGAGCTTAATGAGACAGCTTTCGGCGTGTCCGCTCGTAAAGAGCTTCATCATCTCGTCAAAAAGGCGCGCGTGGGGCACGTGTTCGAGCGTGTGCGCCATGCGGGGAATAGCCTGTTCGGTCCGCCTTTCCATGGCAAAGCCGAGTTTGCTCGCGATGCGTACGGCGCGCATCATGCGCACGGGATCCTCGCGATAACGTTCGACGGGCTCGCCGATCATGCACAGGCGCCGGCGCTGAATATCCTCGTAGCCGCCGTGGTAGTCAAACACTTCTTCGGTAGAGGGATCGTAGTAGAGCGCATTGATCGTAAAGTCGCGGCGCGCGGCGTCCTCCCACATCTCGCCGAAGACGTTGTCGCTGATGACGCGCCCGTCGGCGTCCTTGCGCACGCCCGCAGCGTCGAGCGCACGAAAGGTCGAACACTCAATCACCTCCTGCCCGAAGATGACATGCACGAGGCGGAAACGCCGTCCGATGATAAGCGCACGCCTCTGGCTGCGCTTGACCTGTTCGGGCGTAGCGTCGGTGGCCACATCAAAATCCTTGGGGGTAACGCCCAAAAGCAGATCGCGCACGGCGCCGCCCACGATGTAGGCCTTGTAGCCGCGGGCCTGCAGCGCCTCACAGGTACGGCGCGCCGTCCAGTGGACCTGCTTGGGATCGATGCCGTGCACTTCTTTGGGAATGATGCGCGGATTCTTATTGACCTGATCGGGACGTCGGCCCATCAGCGAGCCAACGAATTTTTTCACGTAATCAAACAATTTCTTCTACTCTGCCGAGCGTCTCTTACAAAAGAGATGCTGTTGCAAATCGGGGCTGCCGCGTATTGTATGCGACGCCCAGCTTTCTTTGTCGGAGGCGTCCTCAGTTCCCGCGGGGGCGCACGAGCGACTCGCGCAGCGCGTCAACCCGCGCCAGATCCTGTGCGTCAAAAGTACGCATCTCGCGCCAGCCGCGCCTGCGGGCAATCGCTTCAAGCGCGGGCTCTGCGTTGACAGCCGTGTTGACGCCGCCCCAGGACGCGCACAGTTCAAAAAGGGGCAGGTCGGCGCACGAGTCTGAATAAAACCACATCGCCTCGGGGCGCTCAAGGCCCCGTTCGGCAAGAAGGTTTTTCACAAATTCGACCTTGCCTTGGGCAAAGCTCGCCGGGCCCTGCATGGTACCCGTAAAAGAGCCGTCGGGGTTTTCAAGAGGGCGGCTTGCAAGCACCGTATCGATCCCAAAAAGCGCTGCAACGGGACGCGTCACATAGCTGTAGGTGGCCGTGCACAGGGCCGTATAGTGTCCCTCTCGCCGATGTTCTTCAACCAGACGCCGGGACGCTTCGGGCACGGCCGGCCGCACCACGCGCTCAATGTACTCGGCAAGACAGCGATCGAGAAACGCGCGCTCGAAACCGGCAAGAAACCCAAGCTGAAACGCCATGAACTCGTCGATGTCGATGACGCCTGCGCGGTATTCACGCGTAAAGCGTTCGGTTTCACGAACGACGGGCGCGGGATCGCGCCCGGAAGCGGCCAAAAGCCAGCGCACCCACACTTCTCCCGTATCGAGGGGAAGCAAAGTGTGGTCCAGATCAAAGACGGCAAGCTGCATTGGGCAAAAAGGTATTTAAAGAGGCGCTCGAGCGCTCAGCGGCCCGAGAGTTCGACCATACTTTCATTAAGAAGCGGTACCGTCAGGCGCCTTTTCTGGCGCATCGCACGACGATCGACAATCTCGAGAAGCTGCGCAAGAGCGGGCATGCTGCGCGGCGCATGCGCTTCGAGCCAGCGCACGGTTTCGTCACTTGCTTCAAGCCCGCGGGACCTGGCAAGGCGCACGAACTGCGACAGAGCGGCGGCTCCCGAAAGCGGCCGCAGGCGGTACACAAGCCCCCAGCAAAGGCGGGTACAGACGTCTTCGCGCACGGGCACGTCCTTTAAGGCGTCCACGCGAAGGCGCCCGGCCACGACGAGCCGGCATTCGGGGTGGCTGCGCACGTCGTTCATCAGGAAAAAGAGTTTTTCCTGATCGTCTTCGTCGAGCAGCTCAACGTTGTCAACCGTATAAAGGTGCTCGCGAGGATCGTACTCGGGCACGCGCCAGCGCTGCGTGGGCGTGAGGGCGCGCAGCAGATGCGTGCGTCCGCTTCCGGGCTCGCCCCACAAATAAATGAACTGCGGCCCCTCAAGCGCACGAGCAGCTCTGAGCGCGGCCACGAGCTCCTCGTTGCCGTCGGCAACGAAGTTCTCCAGTGTGGGCGCCTCAGGCTCGATCAAATCGAGCAGCAGCTGTTCGGGGGCCTGATTGTCCATAAACGCGATGAAGAGAGCCTTTTGCTAAAATGAAAGCTTTAAGGGCGGGTTGTGCGCAAGTTTACCGCGAAAGCGCCGCGACACCCCCAAAACGCTCCCTGCCGGGCCGCACCGACGGTCGCACGGGAGCGGACGCAACGCAATCCATGATCCACATTTGATCCATCATGACCCAACTTTCCTATGCAGCCGCCGGCGTGTCCATCGATGCCGGTGATGAACTGGTCGAGCGCATCAAGCCGGCCGCCAAGAAGACCATGATCCCGGGCGTGCTCGGTTCGATCGGCGGCTTCGGGGCTCTCTTTGAAATCGGAAAAGAATACAAGAACCCGGTACTCGTTTCGGGTACCGACGGCGTGGGCACCAAGCTCATGCTCGCCTTCAAGCTCGGCCGTCACGACACGGTCGGTCAGGATCTCGTGGCCATGAGCGTCAACGACATTCTGGTGCAGGGCGCCCGTTCGGTGTTCTTCCTCGACTACTTCGGCTGCGGCAAGCTCGACGTCGACACCGCTGAGCGCGTCGTCAAGGGCATCGCCAAGGGCTGCGAACTTGCCGGGTGCGCCCTCATCGGCGGCGAAACGGCCGAAATGCCGGGCATGTACCCTGAAGGCGAATACGACCTCGCCGGTTTTGCCGTGGGTCTGGTGGAAAAGGATGAAATCATCGACGGCACGACCATTGCCGAAGGCGACGTGGTTCTCGGCCTGGCAAGCTCGGGGCCGCACTCGAACGGCTTCTCGCTCATTCGCAAGGTGGTGGAAGTTGCCGGTGCCGACTGGAACATGCCCTTTGACGGCGCCACTCTGGCCGACCGCGCCATGGAACCGACGCGCATCTACGTCAAGCAGGTTCTGGAAGTGATGAAGCACGTCACCATCCGCGGCATGGCACATATCACGGGCGGCGGCCTCGTTGAAAACATTCCGCGCGTTCTGCAGGACAACCTGCAGTGCGTGGTGCACGCCAACTCCTGGAAGCGTCCGGCGATCTTCGACTGGCTGCAGGAAAAAGGCAACATCGACAGCCACGAAATGCACCGCGTGTTCAACAACGGCATCGGCATGGCCGTCGTCGTGCGTCCCGAAGACGCCGCCAAGGCGATCGCCCTCTTTGAAGAACAGGGTGAAAAGGTCTACACGATCGGCACCATCGTGGCCCGTCCCGAAGGGGAACCGGGCTGCGTCGTGCGTTAATTTTCGCGACCGCACTCACTAAAACGCTGCGGCGCTGCCGACGTTTCCCATGCGGAATCGGCATGCGCCGCTTCTTTTTTGTTTCACACCATGCTTGAAATCACCGTTGCCGTGACGGATCGCGAAAGCGCCGTTGCCCGAACCCGCACCGTGCAGCTTGCCGAGGGCGCCACGGTCCGCGACGCACTTCTGGCGGCGGGCCTGAAGGTGTCCGAGACCACACGAGCGGCTGTCTTCGGGCGCAGCGCCGCTCTGTCCGAGTCCCTCAGCCCGGGCGATCGGGTGGACGCGGCCGTTCCCCTGTGGGTCGATCCCATGCAGGCCAGGCGTCTTCGCGCCGAGCGTCGGGGACAGGTGAGTGTCGCCTCGCGCCACGGCAGCCGCCACCAGCTCATCAAGCCCTGGGACTAGTGCAACCGTCTCAGCGGGCGCCTGTTTCCGGCGGCGTGCGATTCAAAAAAAATTGCAGGACACCCCCCTCTTCGTGTTAAAATCTAACGTTAACCGAAAGCACACCAAGGCTCTTAAAGGAAGTTTTTGCCCGCCTCGAGCACAACCCTCCGGTTGATTCCGCTCTCAGAAACTTCGTTCGGGTTCCTGCCGGCTGAGCTTTGGCCAATTTTTTTTTGCCCTCGAGGTTACACAAAATGCGACTCCTGCAGAAGGCTCTTACCTTCGACGACGTCCTGCTCGTCCCCGCCTATTCCGAAGTTCTTCCGCGCGACGTTTCTCTGCGCACCAAGCTCACCCGCGAAATCACGCTCAATCTTCCGATGATCTCGGCCGCCATGGACACGGTGACCGAAGGCAATCTGGCCATTGCCATGGCGCAGGAAGGCGGCGTGGGCATCATCCACAAGAATCTGACCGCGCAGGCGCAGGCCGCCGAAGTCGCCAAGGTCAAGCGTCACGAATCGGGCGTCGTGAGCGACCCGATCACCGTGGGCCCGGACATGCTCGTTGCCGACGTGATGCGCATGTGCCGCGAACACCGCATCAGCGGCGTGCCCGTGGTTGAAGGCCGCCGCGTGCTCGGCATGGTCACCAACCGCGACCTGCGTTTTGAAACCCGCATGGACGCCACCGTGCGCGAAATCATGACGCCCCGCGAGCGTCTCGTGACGGTGCAGGAAGGTGCTCCCCTTGAAGAAGCCAAGCGTCTGATGCACGAACACCGCCTCGAACGCGTGCTCGTTGTTGACAAGGACTTCAACCTCTCGGGCCTTATTACCGTCAAGGACATCGTCAAGGCCACCGAACACCCCTACGCCGCCAAGGACAAGGACGGCAAGCTGCTCGCGGGCGCCTCGATCGGCGTCGGTGCGGGCACGGAAGAGCGTCTCGAGCTGCTCGTTGAAGCGGGCGTGGACGTCGTTGTCGTCGACACGGCGCACGGCCACTCCAAGGGCGTTCTCGACCGTGTGGCCTGGGTGAAGAAGAACTACCCGCACCTGCAGGTGATCGGCGGCAACATTGCTACGGGCGCTGCTGCCCGTGCTTTGGCCGACAACGGTGCCGACGCCGTCAAGGTCGGTATCGGTCCGGGCTCGATCTGCACGACCCGCATCGTGGCCGGCGTGGGCGTGCCGCAGATTTCGGCCATCAGCAATGTGGCAGAAGCACTTGAAGGCACGGGCGTTCCCCTCATCGCCGACGGCGGCATCCGCTTCTCGGGCGACATCGCCAAGGCGATCGCCGCGGGCGCCAACTGCGTGATGATGGGCGGCATGCTCGCCGGTACCGAAGAAGCTCCTGGCGAAGTGATCCTCTATCAGGGGCGCTCCTACAAGAGCTACCGCGGCATGGGCTCGCTCGGCGCCATGTTCAAGGGCTCGGCCGACCGTTACTTCCAGGACAACAACTCGGGCAACCTCGACAAGCTCGTGCCCGAAGGCATTGAAGGCATGGTGCCCTTCAAGGGCTCGGTGCTGACCATCCTCTACCAGATGGCCGGCGGTCTGCGCTCCTCGATGGGCTACTGCGGCTGCCGTACGATCGACGAAATGCGCTCGCGCGCCGAATTCGTCGAGATCACCGCCGCGGGCTGGCGTGAAAGCCACGTCCACGACGTCAAGATCACCAAGGAAGCCCCCAACTACCGTCAGGAAAACTAATTTTCCGACTCGGGGCTTTAGCCTTCGGGGCGTGTTCGCTGTGTCGGGCGCGCCCCGATTTTCTTTCTCGGCCCGCGCAATGCTGCGACGCAAAAATGCGTCGGGCCGCTTTCCTCTAAAATATTGGAATTGCCTGTTGCGGCATTTTCAATCAACTTCCACGTTTTTCGTCTCATGAAACACGATCGCATTCTGATCCTTGACTTCGGCAGCCAGGTGACGCAGCTCATCGCCCGCCGTGTGCGTGAAGCGCATGTGTACTGCGAAGTGCACGCCAACGACGTTTCCGCCGAATTCATCCAGCAATTCGCCCCCAAGGGCATCATCCTGTCGGGCTCGCACATGAGTGCGTACGAAGAATCCAACGACCAGGTGAGCCCCGCCGTCTTTGAAGCCGGCGTTCCGGTTCTGGGCATCTGCTACGGCATGCAGACGATGGCCCAACAGCTGGGCGGCCGCGTGGAAAACGGCACCAAGCGCGAATTCGGCTACGCCGAAGTGCGCGCCCACAACCACACCAAGCTTCTTGAAGGCATCGAAGACTTCAAGGGTGACAAGGGTGAGGGCATGCTCAAGGTCTGGATGAGCCACGGCGACAAGGTCACCCAGATGCCCGAAGGGTTCAAGCTCATGTGCTCGACCCCCTCGTGCCCGATCGCCGGCATGGCCGACGAAAAGCGCGGCTTTTATGCCGTGCAGTTCCATCCGGAAGTGACGCACACCGTCAAGGGCCGTCAGATTCTGGAGCGCTTCGTGCGCGACATCTGCGGCTGCAAGGCCGACTGGGTGATGGGCGACTACATCAGCGAAGCCGTTGAAGCCATCCGCAAGCAGGTCGGCGACGACGAAGTCATTCTGGGCCTGTCGGGCGGCGTGGACAGCTCGGTGGCTGCGGCCCTGATTCACCGCGCCATCGGCGACAAGCTCACGTGCGTGTTTGTGGACAACGGTCTGCTGCGCTTGGGTGAGCGCGAACAGGTGCGCGAAACCTTTGAAAAGAACATGGGCCTCAAGCTTATCGTCGTGGACGCGATCGACCGCTTCATGACGGCGCTTGCCGGCGTTACCGATCCCGAAGCCAAGCGCAAGATCATCGGCCGTGAATTCGTGCACGTCTTCCAGGAAGAAGCCGAAAAGCTCACGAGCGCCAAGTGGCTTGCTCAGGGCACCATCTACCCGGACGTGATCGAGTCGGCCGGTGCCAAGACGAAGAAGGCCAAGACCATCAAGAGCCACCACAACGTGGGCGGTCTGCCCGAAACGCTGCACCTGCAGCTTTTGGAACCCCTGCGCTCACTCTTTAAGGACGAAGTGCGTGAACTCGGCGTCGAACTCGGTCTGCCCTACGACATGGTCTACCGTCACCCCTTCCCGGGCCCGGGGCTGGGTGTGCGCATCCTCGGCGAAGTCAAGCGCGAATACGCCGATCTCCTGCGCCAGGCCGACGCGATCTTCATCGAGGAACTGCGCAAGGCCGGCTGGTACGACAAGGTGAGCCAGGCCTTTGTGGTGTTCCTGCCCGTGAAGAGCGTGGGCGTCATGGGGGACGGTCGCACCTACGACTGGGTGGTGAGTCTGCGCTCGGTGGAAACGAGCGACTTCATGACCGCCAAGTGGAGCGAGTTGCCCTACGAACTGCTGGGCACGGTCTCCAACCGCATCATCAATGAGGTGAAGGGCATCAACCGCGTCGTCTACGACGTGAGCGGCAAGCCGCCCGCCACCATTGAGTGGGA
>CAMAHM010000041.1 GCA_945834535.1 uncultured Sutterella sp.
AACAGACGCAGGCACATCATGCCGCAGACGGACGCAAGGCCGGCGAGGTACATCGTACCCTTGCTTTCCTTGCAGAAGCCGAGCAGAACCGGAACGATGAAGCCGATACCGACCACACCAATCCAGAATTCCGTGGCCCACGTGCCCGTGCAGAATGCCTGAGCAGCCACCTGAGCAGCGGCGTTGCCGCAAATCAGCGCAACAGCGATCATGAAGATGCAGAGGGCTTCGGCAGCCATGATCGGCCACTCGGCGCCGTGCAGGACCTTCTGATCAGCGCCATGCATATCGTCGCCGAACATGCCAACAGCCAACATCTTGGCGGCGGCCGAACCGGCCGAGAGACCGGAGGCAACGAACAGCGCGGGCAGCACAGCCTGGTTGATCAGCGGGAAGCGGATCAGAGCCGAGATGAGGAAGCCCGTGTAGGCGCAGATCGTGAGGGCGAGCACCAACACGATGCACTGAAGGACACCACGACAGTTGTCAAACACGCCAATCAGGCCGTCCAGGAACCCCAGGGGGCTGTTCTTGATTTCGTCACGCAGGGCAACGAGCATCAGGATGCACACGAGCGGGATGTAGAACAGCAGGGCCATAACGCCCAGGCTCATCACCGACGTGGGGTTGTAGAAGACCAGAATGCGCCAGAAGAACAGCGGATTCGTGAGGTCAGCCACCAGGCACACCATACCGAGCAGAATGGTCACGGCGCCGATGAGCGTCGCAGCCTTCAGAACGGGGGTGTTCTTGGCGGTTTGCTTACGGTAGAGGTTCAGCATGATCGCCACGGCGACCGCGCCGCCCGAAATACCTGCCAGGAACAGGTAGACGGCGATGGGCCAGGGCCAGCTGATTCCCTGAGTAAGACCAAGTGTAAAGTTCATCGTCATCTTTACACTCCTTTCTTCACAATGGGAATGTAACGCAGCTGCGGGTCAGTGCCGAGTTCCGGACGGATGCGCACGGAATCCTTGACATTGAGCAGGCGGCTGATGAACGACTTCGGGTCATTCAGATCACCGAAGACCAGGGCGTCGAACTTACAAGCTTCCACGCAGCCCGGTTCCTCGCCCTTTTGCAGGCGGGTACGGAGGCAGAAGTCGCAGTTGTCGGCAACCTTGGTTTCCTCATTGATAAAGCGTACGTTGTACGGGCAGGCCACGATGCAGTACTTGCAGCCGACGCACTTGCTGGCATCCATCGTAACGACACCCGTCTGGGGATCGCGATGGGCAGCACCGGTCGGGCACACGGACACGCACGGGGCGTTCTTGCACTGCTGGCAAGACACGCGGACGTAGCGACGGTCTTCGGTATAACCGCGATCGCCTTCCACCTTCCCACCCTGAAGTTCCAGCATCAGGCGCGAGCGGCCCTTGGGCAGCTTGTTGACCTTGTTGCAGGCATCTCGGCAGTCGCGGCAACCGACGCACTTGTTCTGGTCAAAGACCATGGCATAGCGCGGCTGACCGGCGGTAGGCTTGTTGCTACCTGTCATGCACCCGGTAAGGGGCATCACGAGCAGAGAGCTAGCAGCACCGGCACCAGCGAGAAATTTTCTCCTGTCGATCTTTTCGCTCACAATAATCTCCAACGACAGAATCCTTTGAAATTGCTTTCGCAAGAATTCCGCCAATTAATCTTGCTTCCGAGCTCTAGACTCGGCATTGGCTATCGCCGTCAACAGAGCTCTTTCCTGAGCACGAGCGGCTCCGGAATCCAACAGTCTTTTCCAATACCCGATTGCCTCGCTCCAGCGCTCTCGCATATAAGCGTCCTGACCGAGAAGCATCAGCGTCTGAACCTCCAGAGGGTTCTTGGCCAATGCCGCGTCGATCACGCTGCGCGACTCCTGCGTCAGTTTGCGGCCGTCCCGGTACCAGAGGGCGTAAGCCTTCTTGCCGAGGGTTTCCGCACGTCCCCCGTCGAGCTTGAGACATTCGTCATAAGCGTCGACCGCACGGGCGTACTGACCGGCTTCAAAGTACGCCTCGGCCAACTGCATGCGGGCCACACTGTTGCCCGGCATGTTTTTGACCCGGCGCTGCGCTTCGGTGATTTTGGCTGTCAGCAGATGCGCGGCATCGTTGTCGATGCGCTGCGTCTGCCAGTCAGCCCACCGCCCGAGCGTCCCGTAGACCGCGGCGCTCAGCGCAAGAAGCACTGCACAGAATCCGGCGATGAACAACCGATCGTTTTTCCGAGCCGAGCGCGTGTACAGAGCCAGTGCAAGCACAGGCACCAATGCGGCCGCAGCCAGAAAAATCCACAGATTGTTCATTGGATCAGACTATCCGTTGTTAAAGAGCTGTTGCCACAAGTCTCTTAGTGAGGCTTGGGCATGCCGTTGATCACGGCGTTGCCAAAATTCGCATGAGCTCCGACCTTCTCAACCTTCACCAACTGAAGTTCGAAGACGAGGGGCGATTCGGGCGGGATCGGACCCGCACCGCTTTCACCGTAAGCCAGGTTGGCGGGCACCACAAAGCGGTAGCGGGCGCCTTCCTGCATCATCTGAATGCCTTCTTCGAGACCGGGAATCCAGGTCATCAGCACAGCCTTGTTGGGTTCCTTGGCGTCGTAGGTGCTTTCAAACACCGTGCCGTCCATAAGGGACCCCACATAGTCGACCGTCACCACGTCGGCAGCCGTCGGCTTCTTGCCCGAGCCCTTCTTGAGCACTTCATACTGCAGACCGCTCTTGGTGGTCGTCACGCCCTTTTTCTTGGCGTTGGCGGCCAGAAAGGTCTTGGCCTTGGCAGCATTTTCAGCGGCAATCTTCTTCTGCTTGGCTTCGTGCAGCTTGGTGAGCTTTTCAGCTCGGCTGTTCAGAAACTTCAGCGTTTCTTCTTCGGTCAGCTGGCTCTTGCCGCGCAGGGCTTCTTCAAACCCCTTGACGACGAGATCCATGTTGATCGAGGCCCCGAGCTCGGTCTGCTTAAAGATCTGGCTCGAGACATGGTTGCCGTAGGAAGCACCCATGCTGTAGGACTCCTTGTCCTGCTGTGTCTTGAGCGGAGCGGCGACAGCCACGGCGCTTGCAAAAAGAGCGGCGCAGGAGCACAGCACGATTTTCTTCAGGTTGGGCATAGTGTTTACAACTTCTGTTCTGATTTGTGTCCCCGCTGCCTTTTTAGGGGCGGCGGGAGCGATGAAGACTTCTCTTAGGGGCGTTCAAACTTGCGGCCGCTCATCTTCCAGCCGTAGATGCCGTCGGGCATCTGCCTCACGTTCGTGTAGCCGAGCTTCATCACCTCGTAAGCGGCGGTTTCACTCGACTGGCAGAGACGATTGGCGCAGTAGAAAACCAACATGGCGTTCTTGTCGGCGGGAAGAAGCTTCTTCCAATCGCCCACACCGAAGAAGATGGCGCCGGGAATGTACCCGTCGGCCCACAGCTCCAGCGTGTTCACGTCGTAGAACGTCACGCCCGGCGTGGCAAGCAGTTCGTCGGCTTCGTACATCGAAATCTGATGCACGACGCGCGCCGATTCGGGTGCGGGTTCGATCGGCCCATCCGCCCCGGCAAAAGCCGAAGAAGTGCAACCGAAGGCGAGCGCAGCGCCCATTGCCAAACCGGTGAGATATGTCTTCATGATTCCTGTTCTTAACTGTTGGTTCAAAGGTCCGGCCGGACCGAGTGATTCGGCCGGACCCCTGCTAAGAGATCGGTGCTTTTCTTCCGATTACTTCTTGGCCGAAGCCTTCACGACGGGGTAGTTGCCGCCGTCAAGGAGCTTCTGAGCCTGGGCCAGGTAGCCCTGAGCCGTTTCGACGCGAGTCTTGATGTAAGCCGGAGCGTGGACACCCCAGGAACCATCCTTCTCAACCTGAGCGATGATTTCGTTGGCCTTGTCGACGTACATCAGGATCTGGGCCTTGGCTTCGACCGGAACCTTCGTCACTTCAAGAAGCTTGGTGATGTTCTTGGAGGCGGCAACGGCAGCCTTGTGAGCATCCTTGACCGGGTTCTGCCACTTCATGACTTCGCCGTAGATCTGCTTCTGATCGGTGTACTGCAGGCCCTTTTCGAGCTCAGACAGGAACGGGCTGTGGCAACCCTTGTTGTTCATCACACCCTGTTCGGCGTTGGCCGTACGGGCGCAAGACCACATCAGGTCGAGGTAGCCGTGACCCTGTTCGTCACGAGCAATGTGCCAGCCCTTGGAGTTGGACTTGCGAGACTGACCTTCACCCGGGTTCATCATCTTGTCGGTCGGGTGGACCTTGATGTTGAAGACGTGCGAACGACGAACAGCATCGAAGCCGGCGAAGTCCGGACGCTGGATGGCCGTGAAGTTTTCGCAGCTCATCGTGAACGGCATATGGCAGTCGATACAGTTGATCTTCTGGTGCAGATCGGTCTTGGCCTGCATTTCAGCCTGAACAGCGTGGCATTCTTCGCAGGTCTTACGAATGGCGGGCTTGGTGTAGTAGTCCTTCCAGTCGTTGGAGGTGACTTCGTGCGGATCGTGGCAGGTCACGCAACGCATGCCCTTTTCGTAGTGCTTCGACATCATGAGCTGCGAGCCTTCCGTACCGCAGGACGGGCAGGAGGACTTGGTCTTGACGTTGAAGCCCGTTTCGAGCTTGCCGTCGCGGATGTCGGACTGCACGAAGTTCGAGCGCTGGTGGCAGCGTTCGCAGTTCGTCTGGAAGCCGTTGGATTCAGCGCCCACGAGGTGGCCGCCGGCGCCGTGGCATTCTTCACAGGCGATACCGCGGGAGATGGTGTGCTTCTGCAGTTCCTTCGGGTTGCCGAGAGCCTTGAAGAATTCGTCCTTGCTCTTAAAGTCGAACTTGAAGGCGTGGCAGACTTCGCAGTACGAGCTGGCAGGCTGGAACAGGAACTGGGTTTCGAACTTGGAACCGTAGGAGGTCATACCCCACTGGTGCGAAGCCGAGCCGCCCATTTCCTTCATCGTGGTCGGGAAGTCAGGAATGATCTTCTGGATTTCCTTGGCCTTTTCGGGGGTGAGCCACTGGGCCCAGCCGCGCGAGAACTGGTTGCCGCCGGCAACGATCGTACCCGTGCCGTCCTTCAGCAGGCCGTCACGCACGTGGTAGGAACCGCGAACCAGCCAGGCATCGATGTAGCCGTTCTTGGTACGGGGCGTACCGACCGTGGCGTAGATGATGTCGGGCGTGATGCCGTCGGGAAGCATCGAGGCCTGAGAGCCGTAGAGCTTCTTCTTGTAGTCGTTGTCGATTTCGGGGTGTTCGCCCGGGAAGCGGATGGTCTGGGCGTGACGAGACCTCTTCCACTTTTCGTACTGGATCGCGTGGCATTCGCCGCAACGTTCCGGACCGACGAAGCGGTTGGGGTAGTCAAGGATGGACTTGGCAGCCAGACGGTACTGCGAGGCCTTCGGACGGCCGCCGGCGAGAGCCGAATACTTCTGAGCGTTGCCTTCACCAAGGAATTCCGAACCGCGGGTCGAAATCTTGTACATACCCTTGATGCGGCCCTGTTCGGCGTACTTGAAAACGGGGTGGTTTTCAAACAGCCAGTCCCAGAGTTCCTTTTCTTCGACGATGTAGTCCTGGAGCGTCTTGACGCCCATTTCCTTCCAGGTGGTGGAAGGATTGTCGAAAACCTTCTGCGTCAGAGCGTTGACATTCTTGTTGCCATTGCCAGGGACAGCGTCAGCAGCCTGGGCGCCGACGGCGACCAGAGCAGCGGAGCAAAACAGGGCACCGGCCACCGTTTTGATAGTTGTTGTCATCTCAATCTCCTAGTCATTTATTTCCGCGCGCAGTCGTTTTTTTTATGCGTGCGGATTGCCGCTTGGTACGGAATTTCTCCACGTATAGCGTGCACCCTAAGATTACTTTAAGGTTCGACTAAAGACTAGGATTTGGTCTGATTGACTGCCCGAAACTTGATCGAAATTCAGTCCCCTGACGCCCTTAGGAGATTTGACAAAAATCAACAAAACAGGAGTCGCTTCAGGGTTAGTACGCTCTGTACTTTACCTATTTTCACCCCCTCTTTTCTCTCCATAAAAAGAAGGAGATCAATCTAGGGATTACCCCTTCAGACAAAACTCCATGCTCGAAATGGGACCTAATTTTCACGCCTTCCGGCACTGGTGAGCATTCCTTCCTTATCAGCGCCCGCAAGCCAGCTGCGGATCGTGCTGCGCTTTAATCCCGTTTCCTGTTCGATGCGGTTATAGGAGTAACCCAGTTCGTAGCGCATGCGCCGCACGTCCTGCCTGACCGATTCACTGAAGCTGCGGCCGTGGCCGACACCGCGCTCGCGTTCGGCTCCTGCCGCGCGGAATCGATGCATCCAGTCGCGCGCCGTATAGACGGAAATATTGAGCACGTAGGCCACGGTCTTGTAACTTGAGCCCCGCTCGTACATTTGCATGGCGCGCTCATAAACTTCGGGGGCATGCGTGCGCGCCCGAAGCACCGTCGCGGGCGCAGGATCGAGTACAAAGTCGTCTTCAAAGAGCGTCCCTTGCTCGGCCGGCTTGATCTCCGCCCCCTCGAGCTCCTGCGTTTCAAACAAAAGCAGCTGCTCGGGAGCGTGCTGACTACTTGACTTCACGGCGACGAATCTCCTCGACCACTTCAACGTCTTCAATCGTTGTCGTGCGGCGCACGCCGGTGCGCACTTCGTTGCCGCGCATCGCCTCGTCGGTTTGCCGCACCGCGTCGGCCGCCGACTCTGCGCAGGACTCGGACGCCCAGGCTCGCGACTGCATGGCCTGCATTGCATCCTGTTGCATTTTTTTGAGGGGGTCGCCGTGACGCCAGCGCCAGTACACCCCGTAGAGCACTACTGCAAGCCCCAAAAGAAGAACAAAAAGCAAAATGCCGCCGATCACGGGCAGCAGCAGAACGCCGAGCAGCACCATGCCTGCCAACACGAGGGCCGACATCAGAAACGACATAAGCGGGTTGACGGGGCGACCGTTGATGTAGAGCATGTTTATTCTTCCTATAGCGAGCTGTGTGCGGATGCGGCGCAGACACGGCCGTCTCCACTAATATTGTGTATTAGATGGGGATCCGCAACACGGTTTGCAAGCGTCTCAAACGTTAGATTTTATTTCCGTTGCGCCGCCCGCCCTTGAGCAGCGTGCATTCGGATACATCTCACAAAAGACGAGCCTGCGGGCAAATCGTTTATCATTGCGGATCAGTTTTTCCAAGCTGTGACCACCCTGCTCTGCGCGGCGACCGTCGTATCTATCTGCAGGCTGACAACGAATGAGGGGACTGACGCCCGCGGGGCGACAGTCGTTGTCCGCTCCGTCGTCCGAGACAGACAGGCCCAACTACACTGCTGTACCGACCTATTCAACGCTTTATGCAGACCATTTCCTCTACGTCGCTTCCCGACGTTCAAAATTTGGTCGACGGGCGCAACATCCCGATCGACCGCGTCGGCGTGCGCGGCGTGACCGTTCCCATGACGGTCCTCAGCTGCAACGGCCCCCAGCCGACGGTGGCCGAAGTGACCATGTGCGTCAGCCTTCCTGCCGACCGCAAGGGCACGCACATGTCCCGCTTTGTTGCACTGATCGCCGACAATCCCCCCGCTCTCGACTGTGCCGCCATGCGCTCGCTCCTGGATCGCATGCTCGAGATGCTCGACGCCGATGAGGGCTACATTGAAATCCGCTGCCCCTTCTTCGTCACCAAGACGAGCCCCGTGTCGCACTTAAAGAGTCTCATGAACTACCGCGTGTGCTTCAAGGCCGAAAAGAAGGCCGGCACCACGCGCGTCATGCAGGAAATTACGGCTCCCGTCACAAGTCTGTGCCCCTGCAGCCGTGAGATCAGCAACTACGGCGCCCACAATCAGCGCTCGCACATCACGATCTGTGCGGAAATCGACGGTCACATGAGCCTCGAAGAGCAGATTCGCATCGCCGAAACCTCCGCTTCGTGTGAGCTCTGGAGTCGCCTGAAGCGCAACGACGAAAAATTCGTCACCGAATACGCGTACGATCATCCCAAGTTCGTCGAAGACATCGTGCGCGACACGGCCCGCCAGCTCAATGACGAACCCCGCGTGCTGGCCTATCGGGTGGATGCGGAAAACTTTGAATCCATCCACAACCATTCGGCCTACGCCCGCATCGAACGCGACAAGCGCGGCTGTTAATCCACTCTCTGCGCGGCCCCCGAAGTTCTCGCGGGCCGCTTTGCCTTTTGAAAGACACCATGATTCAGGATCAGAAACAGGCTCTTTTCGATCTCGTCACCCGAGCTCTTCAAACCGTCGGCGCCGCCGGTGCCTCCGTGCGTCTGGAACGCCCCAAGAAGGCCGAACACGGGGATTGGTCCACCAACGTGGCCCTTGCCTGCGCCAAGTCGCTCGGCAAGAATCCCCGCGAAGTCGCGCAGGCTCTGACGGCCGCCATGCACGACGATCCCGTCTATGCCGACCTGCTGCAGGCCGTCGAAATCGCAGGCCCCGGCTTCATCAATTTCCGCTTCAATCAGGCCGCCAAGTTCAACGTCGTGCGCGACGCCTTAAAGCTCGGCGCCGCCTACGGCTCGAGCAAGGCTTTTGAAGGCAAGAGCGTGCTTCTTGAGTACGTCTCGGCCAACCCCACCGGCCCCCTGCACCTTGGCCATGCGCGTCAGGGCGCTCTGGGCGACGTACTGAGCCGCATCATGACCACGCAGGGCTACAAGGTACTGCGCGAGTTCTACTACAACGACGCCGGCGTGCAGATTCAGAACCTCATGCTCTCGGTGCAGGCGCGCTGCCGCGAACTTTTGGGGCTGCAGGATGAAAAGGCCTTCCCCGAAAACGGCTACCACGGCGCCTACGTCATGGACATCGCCCGCGACTATCTGGCCAAAAAGCCCCTGACGACGATCAGCGGCGAAACGATTGAAAGCACGGGCGATACGGAAGACACCGATCTCATCCGCCGCTACTCGGTCGGCTATCTGCGCAACGAGCAGGACGCCGACCTCAAGACGTTTGACGTCGCTTTCGACAATTTCTACCTCGAAAGCTCGCTTTACACGAGCGGCCGCGTGGAAAAGGCCGTCAACGCCATGAAGGCCGCCGGCTACACCTACGAAGCCGACGGCGCTCTGTGGCTGCGCACCACCGACCCCGCCTTTGCCGACTTCAAGGACGACAAGGACCGCGTGATGCGCAAGGCCGACGGCTACTACACGTACTTTGTGCCCGACGTTGCCTACCACCTTGCCAAGTTTGAACGCGGGTACGACCGCGCCATCAACATTCAGGGCTCGGATCATCACGGTACCGTGGCGCGCGTGCGCTGCGGCCTGCAGGCTGCGGGCTCGCAGCTCGGCATGTCGATTCCCAAGACGTTCCCCGAGTATCTGTTGCACAAGATGCTCATCCTCATGAAGAACGGTGAGGAAGTCAAAATGAGCAAGCGCTCGGGCAATTACGTCACGCTGCGCGATCTTGTCGAATGGGTCGGCCGCGATGCGGCGCGCTTTTTCCTTGTGGCGCGCAAGTCCGACGCTGAATTCGTTTTTGACATCGACCTTGCTCTTGCCAAGACCGATGAAAACCCCGTCTACTACCTGCAGTACGCGCACGCCCGCATCTGCTCGGTGCTCGCACAGGCCGCCGAAAAGGGCTTTGCCGTACCGACCGCCGAAGAAGCGGCTCAGGCCGACCTGTCGGCGTTGACGAGCGAGCAGAGCGCGGCTCTGGCAGCCCGCATCGGCGAATACGGTCAGGTGCTTTCTGTCGCCGCCCGCGATTTGGCGCCGCACCTTGTGTGCGTCTATCTGAAGGATCTGGCGGCGGACTTCCACAGCTTCTACAACAGCGACCGCGTGCTCGTTGACGACGAGAAGGTGCGCAACGCGCGCCTCGCGCTTCTCATGGCCGCCCGTCAGGTGCTGCGCAACGGTCTGAATGTTCTGGGGCTCTCGGCTCCCGAACGCATGTAAAGGAGTATCGGCATGGCCTCGGGTCGCTTTGCGCCGCTTTTCTGGTCCTTCGCTTCGGGCGTTGTGACGGCGCTCATCATCACCGCCGGCATCTTCATTTGGATTTCCAATGCGCCGGTGCCGCTCGTGAACAAGGTGCAGCAGGTCAGCCAGACGGTTGATCCCTCGCTGTTGGACGGCAAGAGCATTGATCCGAACAGGCCCCTTTATTCGGGCAACGCCGTGACGGTGACGGACTCGCAGGTTGCCAGCGTCACGGCCGGCTCGCCGCAGGCCGCGCCTCAGGGCGAGCGCTTCTGGGTGCAGGCCGGCACCTTCAGCCAGAGCGAAGACGCCGAAAGCATGCGTGCGCGCATCGCTTTCATGGGGCTTGACGCGCAGATCACCAACCGCAGCGAGAACGGTCAGCGTCTGTGGCGCGTGCGCATCGGTCCCTTTGAAAGCGCCGTGCAGGCCGAGGAAATCAAGCAGAGCCTGGCAGACAACGGCATTCAAAGTACCGTGTTGAAACTCAGCAATTAATCGGCGTTTCACCGACGGTTAAGGGAGCCCGTGTAGATTGGACAGATTGACGCGAGCTCCCTTTTCTCATATTCGGGATGCTCTCAGACAACGTTTTGACTCATTAAGGACACCTATTCATGACCTCTCGTCGCGAACTCATCGGCGCCGTCGCCGGTCTTGGTTTGAGCATGACCGCCATGCCGTCTTGGGCTCAGGACTTTACGCCGATCGCAGGCAAGGACTACACCGTTGTACGCCCTCCCCTTCCCTACGCGCAGCGTCCGATTCTGATTCACGACTTTTTTGCCTACACCTGCCCGCACTGCCTGCAGTTCGAGCCCGTGATGTCGCGCTTCGTTGAAGAAGCCCGCACCATGGCCGATGTGCGCATCGTACCCGTGCCCGTCGCCTGGAACGAGTCCTACAGCGTCTTCCCGCGTGTGTACTTTGCGTTTGAATCGATGAAGCGCATGGACGATCTGCACCCCGAGTTCTGGCAGTGGGTCATCCGCGGCGAACACGACTGGAAGGATTCAGCCGATGTGGAAGCGGGCGTCCTTGACTGGGTCGCTCAGCACGGCGTCAACAAGGATCAGTTCAAAAAGCTCATCAACAGCTTTGCCATCGTTTCCAAGTACCGCACCGCTACGCAGACCTGGAAGCAGTACGGCGTTGACTCCACGCCCTGCGTGGGCATTGCCGGGCGCTTTATCACGGCCCCGCACCTGACGGGCACCCGCTCGGGCACGATCGACGTGGTCAAGTACCTCATCGACACCGTGCGCAAGGAATCAGCCAAATAATCCGTCTTTTGACACGCTAAGGGAACGAGCATCATGCGCATCTTCATTACGGGCGCCTCGAGCGGCATCGGTTTGGCCATGGCACGGGAATTCGACGCCATGGGAGCTGAACTCGGACTCGTGGGCCGCAATGCCGAAAAACTTGCCGACTTTGTCTCGACCCTGCAGCACCCCGAGCTGCACCGCACGTATGCGCTCGACGTCACGGACCGCGCTGCGCTGTTTGCCGCGGCCCGCGACTTTGAGTCGCACGGAGCAACCGATATTGTGATTGCTAACGCGGGCATCTCGATCGGCATGAAGACCGAGTACGAGGAAGACCTTGACGTCATGGAAAAGGTCTACCGCACCAACGTCTTTGCCATGGCCGCGACCTTTCACCCCTTCATCGAGCCGATGAGAAAGCGCGGTAAGGGGCAGCTTGTCGGCACGGCGTCGGTGGCCGGCATCCGCGGCCTGCCGGGCAGCGAAGCGTACTGCTCGAGCAAAGCTGCGGCGATCAGCTACCTTGAGAGCCTGCGCAACGACGTACGCAAGTACGGCATCCGCGTGACGACCATTGCGCCCGGGTTTGTGCGCACGCCGCTCACGGCCAAAAACCCCTACAAGATGCCGTTCATTCTCGAGCCCGAGGTCTTTGCCAAGCGCGCCGTGGCGGCTATTCTTGCTCAGGTAAGCTACCGCACCATCCCCTGGCAGATGGGCTGGGTGGGCAAGCTTTTGCGCATTCTTCCCGACTGCGTCTTTGACCGCGTCCTTTCGGGGCGCGGCGAAAAGCCCCGCGCCAA
>CAMAHM010000042.1 GCA_945834535.1 uncultured Sutterella sp.
AATAGACCGCATGGGTCCCAAGAGCGCCGCCAACCTGATGGCGGCGATCAATAAGAGCCGCACAACAACGCTCGATCGCTTCATCTTTGCGCTCGGCATCCGCCATGTGGGCGAAGCCACCGCTCGGGACCTGGCCGCACACTTTGGTACGCTCGAAGCGCTGCGGGCAGCCGATGAGACGGCGCTTCTTGAAGTGCCCGACGTGGGGCCGGCCCTTGCCGAATCCATCACGGCGTTTTTTGCTGAAGAGCACAATGCCCAAGAGCTCGAGCGCCTCAAAATGGCCGGTATCGTCTGGCCCGAAGGGCGTGTTGTTGCAAATGAGCCTTCGGCGGTGGCGGGGAAAACGTTCGTGCTGACGGGGACGCTGCCGACGCTCTCGCGCGACGCGGCCAAGGACAGAATCCTCGCGGCGGGCGGCAAGGTGTCGGGCTCGGTGTCCAAAAAGACCGATTTTGTCGTTGCCGGCGAAGCTGCGGGGTCCAAGCTTGACAAAGCACAGGCGCTCGGGGTGACGGTGATCGACGAGGCGGCGCTTTTGGCAATGCTCGAGCCCGTCAATGCGCCGGCCGCGTCGGAGTCGGACGCATCGTCCGCTCCCGTCTCCGAGGCGCAGCAGGGTGAGCTTTTTTAAGCTGACGACACGTCTACCGTGCACCAACAGGAGATTGGGCCATTGGCTGCGTGATGTGCTTTTTCGACGTGCCGCGCGAACCTCTGGTACTCGGACTTGTGTTGGGAACCATGGCCGAAAGCGAGCTTGCCCGCGCTCTGGCGTTGGTGGGCGGCAACGTGCCCGAGCTTTTGCATGGTATCGCGATGAGTCCGATCTGCCTTGTGATGATCGCTCTGGCGCTTTGGACCGGCATTCGCAGTTTTTCGAAGAGCATGCGCGCCGGAAAGTGATGTTGCGGCACCGCGGTCGCACCGAGCGGCGGCGAGTCACAAGATGCTTGAATTTTGTGAGTAAATTCTCTAAAATCACGCGCTTTCGAGTGTGCTCGTTTTGTGCGGCAGACTTGGAACTCAGAATTTTTTCATTGATGGCGCCTGGTACGGGCGCCCCCTAAACCACGAGGAAACATCATGGTCATCATTCGTCTTTCGCGCTCCGGCGCCAAGAAGCGTCCCTTCTACAACATCGTCGTGACCGATTCGCGCAACCGCCGCGACGGCCGCTTCAACGAACGTCTGGGCTTTTACAACCCGATGATCGCTGAAGGCGCCCAGCGTCTGACCTTCAACGCCGAACGCGTGGACTTCTGGGTCAAGAACGGCGCTCAGATGAGCGACACCGTGGCCCGCCTGTTCAAGGCTGCCAAGAAGGCTGCCTAATTCGTTCCTTTCGGACGAAGGACGCCGACGGCCGATGAGTGCAGTCGACGTTGCCGACAGTCAGCGCCTCCTGCGGGTTCTTGGATAGTGCATGCCGTGCCTCTCGTGTCCAAGCACACTTTGAATGCATGCCTTCCGCTTTCCTCACATGGTTGGAACCCGGTATCTAACTTGAAGCGCTGAAAATCGGACAACGCAGGTTGTCGATCGAGCCGCCCGTGCGTCGGGCCCGTTGACCAAAAGGCGATTTCCCGGATTCGGTGAAGTCGCCTTTTTCGTAGGAATTTTTGCATCATGACCGATCCCGTCACCGCAGACAATCTTCTTGAAGTCGGCCGCACCAACGGCGCCTACGGCGTCCACGGTTCGGTGCGCATCGTGCCGTTTGAGGACGGTGAAGTTCTCGCCAACACCAAGCGCTGGTTTGTCCGCAATGTCGCAGGCCGCATTACCGAGGTACGCGTCAAGAGCCTCAAGGTGCACGGCACTCTGCTTTTGGCCAAATTCGAAGGCATTGACACCAAGGAAGAGGCCGATCAACTGCGCGGCCGCATCTGCGTGACGCGCGAAGACTTTCCCGAGACCGAGGAGGGTGAGTACTGGGCCGTCGACGTCATCGGCTGCACGGTGGTCAACCGTGAGGGCGTCACGCTCGGCAAGATCACCGACATCGGCACCAACACCGTGCAGGATATTTTCAAGGTCGAGGGCGAGAAGACTGAGAACGGCAGTGCTCCCGTCTACCTTATTCCCGACGTCGAAGCTTATGTGCTTGACATCGACACCGAAGCCGGCATCGTGACGGTGGACTGGGATCCGTCCTGGACCTAAGGGGCGCGCTATGCGTTTTGACGTCATTACGCTTTTTCCCGAGGTTTTTTCGGCGATCACCGAGCAGGGCATCACGGCGCGTGCCCGCAAGCGCGGTTTGTGGAACATCCATTTCTGGAATCCGCGCGACGTCACCGAAGACGCGCACCGCACGGTGGACGATCGTCCCTTTGGCGGCGGACCGGGCATGGTGATGATGGCCGAGCCGCTTGCCAAAACGCTCGAGCTGATTCGTGCGGCCGGCAATCGGGGTCGCGTGATCGCTTTTGCGCCCAGCGCCGAACACCTCACGGACGAGCGCGTGCGTGCGCTCTCGGCTTCGCCCGACGAAAGTCTGGTGCTTGTCTGCGGACGGTATGAAGGCATCGACGAGCGTTTTTTGGCAACGCACGTGGACGCCTTCGTCAGCCTCGGTGACTTTGTACTTTCGGGAGCCGAACTGGCAGCGTGTTGCCTGATTGACGCGGTGGTGCGTCAGCTTCCCGGGGCCATCAAGGAACTCAGCCAGCTTGACGAATCGTTTTCGACCGGGCTTTTGGACTGCCCGCACTACACGCGTCCCGAAGAGTGGCGCGGCATGCGGGTGCCCGATGTGCTCCTTTCCGGCCACCACGCCAACATTGAAAAATGGCGTCGTGAAAAAAGTTTGGAAGCGACATTCAAAAATCGCCCGGAATTGCTTATAATCTCGCGTTCCCTTGGTCGTTTGACCAAAGCGGACGAAAAGTTTCTCGCTTTGCTGGCTTGCGAAAAGCCTGCGCAGGGACACTAAGGTGCATGCGCGCCCCGTCGGGGAAGCATGCTTTAAAAATCCCATCCTCTGGACGGCATGAAAAACGAATGACAGCCGCCGCATGATGGTTACGGAGACAACAATGAACATCATCCAGACTCTGGAACAGGAAGAAATCGCCCGCCTTTCCGAAGGCAAGAACATTCCCGACTTCCGCGCCGGTGACACCGTCAACGTGCTCGTGAACGTGATTGAAGGCACGCGCAAGCGTACCCAGGCCTACGAAGGCGTCGTGATTGCCAAGCGCAACCGCGGTCTGAACTCTTCTTTCATCGTTCGCAAGATCTCGAGCGGTGAAGGCGTCGAACGTACGTTCCAGCTGTACTCGCCCACGATCGCTTCGATCGAAGTCAAGCGTCGCGGTGACGTTTGCCGTGCCAAGCTGTACTACCTGCGCAGCCGCTCCGGCAAGGCCGCTCGCATTCGCGAAAAGCTCGTGCGCAAGGAAACCGCTGCCGCCTAATCGGCTGTCGGTTCCTTTCGGCCCTGCAGCAGCAGGGCCCCTCAACCCTCCGAGGTCCACTGCGGCGCGGAGGGTTTTTCGCGTCTGCCGGGCTGGGAAACAAAAAAGCCTCCGAGCGGTTTTGGATCCGATCGGAGGCGGCGCACAGCGTCAGATGCGTCAGTTGACGGTGCGGTCTACGGCGCCGGGACCGGCGAAAAGGGCGGCCGCGTCAATGGCGTCGAACACGTAGTGTCGACCGCAGAATTCGCAGCGCACGTCGATTTTGGCTTCTTGGGCGATCATGTCTTCGACTTCTTCGCGCCCGAGGTCGCGAAGAATTTTCTCAATTCCCTCGCGCGAGCACTTGCAGGCAAACACGGGCGAGAGCGTCTCAAGCACCGTCGGGTTGTCTTCCCAGAAGAGGCGTCGGGCCACTTCGTCGGCTTCGAGCGTCAGCAGTTCTTCTGCTTTGACCGTCGAGGCAAACGCCGTCAGGTGCTCAAAGCCTTCGGGATCGACGGGCTTGTCGCTTTGAATGCCGCCCGTGCTTGCCACATGCTGCAGCATGACGCCGCCGACGGCGTTGTCGCCCGCGGCAAGCCACAGTCGGGTAGGCAGCTGCTCGGACTGAGTCATGAAGCTTTCAAGCGTTTGGGCCACCGTCTCACCGGTGAGCGGCACCACGCCCTGATAGGGTTGCTCGCCCGCAGGGCGCGCATCCATGTCGAGAATCACCGCGCAGCGGCCGTTGCCCGATGCGTTGACAAGACTCTTGAAGTCGGCGGTATCCGAAACTGCCTGCGCAGGCACGCGCAGCTGTGCTGTGGCGCGCACCAAAAGGCCCGTGCGCACTTCTACAAGTGCAAGCTTGACGGGGCCGTCGCCCTGCAGTTGCACGACGAGAGCGCCCTTAAATTTGAGGCCGGCGGCAAGCATCACGGCCGCGGCCGTGAGTTCTCCCAGAAGACGCTTGACGACTGCGGGCAGATCCTGGTGTTCGATCATGCGGCTGAAGGCCTGATCAAGATGCAGCACCTGTGCGCGGCAGCTTTTTTCGGGAAAGTGCAGTTTGACGAGTTTGTCGGACATGGTGTGATGATTCCAAAATTTGAAACAGTGTTCAGAGTTCCACGCGCTTAAGCGCGGTGCGGTACGTATCCTTAAGGCTCACGTAGTGAGCGGTATTGGCGCGGTTGCGGGCAATTTCTTCGGGCGTGAGATCGCGCACGTAGCGCGCCGGGCACCCGACAACGAGCGTGCCCGCCGCTACGGTTTTGCCCTCGGGGACAAGAGCGCCGGCCCCCACGACGGCATCGGCTTCAACGACGGCGCCGTTCAGAACCGTCGCTCCCATGCCGATGAGAGCCCCCGGGCCCACACGGCAGCCGTGCAAAATCGCACCGTGGCCGACGGTGACGTCCTCTGCGATCAGACAGGGGTGTTCGCTGTCGGTATGTACCACCGCATTGTCCTGCACGTTGCTGCCGCGACCGACGCGGATGGCTTCAATGTCGCCGCGCAAAACCGCCCCGGGCCAAACAGAGGCGTCGCACCCAATTTCAACGCGACCGATGACCTGCGCCGACTCGGCAATCCAGGCGGAGTCGGCAACTGAAGGGGCCGTGTCGGCCAAAGCAAAAATTGCCATAATTGTCGAATACACGTGAGGGCGCCAATGAAGATGCGGCCCCATGGGAAAAGAAAAAAGAAAGCGCCCGCCGCCTTCAATGAGGTCGGCGATGTTGCTAAAGACCGCCCATTTTACTTGAGCAGCCGCGGCAACTGCGCCAAACAATGACTCAGGGAAGCTCACTGTGAAAATTGACTTGCACATGCACTCTTCGGCAAGCGACGGCGAAATGAGCCCGAGCGAGCTTGTCCGCTTTGCCGCACAGGAATGCGGCGTTCAGGTGCTTGCACTTACCGACCACGATACCGTAGGCGGAATTGACGAAGCCGCCCGTGAAGCGCAACGGATCGGTGTGAAGTTTATTTCCGGTATCGAGATGAGTTCGAGCTGGGAGTCGGTCAGCATCCATGTGGTCGGTTTGGGGGTTGATCCTCACTGCACGCTTTTTCTGGATGCGATGAAGCGCCTTTGCCGGTTGCGCGATGAGCGCGCCCGAGAAATCGGCGACAAGCTGGCTGCACTCGGCATTCCCGACATGTACGAGCAGGCCCTTCGTTTTGCCGGCAGCGAAGGCAACATCATCGGTCGCCCGCATTTTGCGCAGGCTCTTTTTGAAGGCGGCTACGTTCCGACCGTGCAGCTCGCGTTCGACCGCTATTTGGGCCGCGGCAAACCTGCCTACGTAATCAGCGAATGGGGAACGGTACCCGAGAGCGTGCACCTCATTGAAAAGGCGGGCGGCATCGCCGTGCTTGCGCACCCGGGACGGTACTTTCGTCTGAATGAATCGAGCCTAGAAGATCTGGTGCGCACCTTTGTCGAGGCGGGCGGTCGCGGGATTGAAGTGGTGAGCGGCAGTCAGCCGAGCGCTTTTGAAGAGCGCTGCGTCACCTGGGCAAGAAAATACAACCTGCTCGCCTCGACCGGAAGCGACTTTCACGGCCTGCACGCTCATCGCCCGCGCCCGGGCGAGCAGGGGAGGCTCCCGGAGCACCTGCCCACGGTGCTTGAAGTTTTATAGAGGACTTGAAGATGGTTGTCGATGGCAATGCAGCAATGCGCCGCAAGGATAGGGTTCGCAATGACGATTTTGCATGGGAGGTTGCCGCTCGAGCGCCCTATGCAACGCTGGTGACGGTCGACGAAGACGGGCAGCCTTACGGCGTTCCGGTGTCGGCGGCGGTTTGGGAGGGCGCGCTTTATTTTCACGGTGCGGCAGGCGTCGGCAAGAAGACGGCCTGTCTGCGCCGCGGCACCGTTGTCCAAATGCTTTTTGTGAGTCGCTGGCAGTCGGACGAAGCAGACTACTCAGTCGACTATGCCTCGGCCGTCTTTGTCGGGCGCCCTGCGGTCGTTGAGAATCCCGACGAGAAAGAAGCAGCACTCAAAGCCATCGCCCGGCGCTATTGTCCGACCTCGCCCGACGAGAAAACCGCCCAATACATTGCTGCGGCGCAGCATGCCGTTGATGTCTGGCGCATCGATATTGAGTCAGTGACTGCCAAGGCGCGGGCGGACACGCCTTAAAACGCGTTTGCTTTTGGCGTTAGACTTGCCCATCTGATTTATCGAAAGGAGACTGTCGTGCAGCACCGCGTTTTTGAGGTTCCCGTCCTGATCCGTTTTGCCCACTGCGATCCCGCGGGCATCGTGTTTCATCCGCAGTACTTCACGATTTTCAACGGTGTGGTGGAGGACTTCTTCCGCGAGGTGGTGCACGTTCCCTTTATGGAACTTTTCCGACACGGTGTCGGCATGCCCGTGGTCGGAATTCGCTGCGATTTTGTCAATCCCAGCCGCCCGGGGGATGAGTGCGTGGCGCGCCTTTGGGTTGAGCACCTCGGCAAAAGTTCCATTCGTTTGGCAATGACGCTCACATGCGCCGGTCAGGAACGTCTGCGCATGGCCGAGACCATGGTTTGCGTCAAGGTCGACGGTTCTTTGCAGCCGACCCCCATTCCTGGAGCTTTCCGCGAAATCATGCAGCAGTACGCAGCTGCCGCCGATGAGCCGCCGCTCGCACTGCGTGCCTGACGCATTTTCAACCTTTATGCTTTCAATGTGTTTTCGGCTCCGTTTTCGGGGCCGAAGTGATTTTTGTCGAGAGAAAATGAAGCCCGCAGTCGCTTGCGGCTGCGGGCACGGTGTACGAAAAGAGCGGCTTGTCGGTGTGCTTAATGGCGCACGCCTTCACCGATGAGGTGCAGACTGTCTTCCTTGCTTTGGTTGTGACGGTGCTTGAGGATGACTGCAATCATCGAGAGTGCCACGAAAATGCCGAACACCACCATGGTCGTCTGAACGGAAAGATCGGCGCGAATCAACAGCGAGTAGACGCCGAGCATGCACAGAATAGACAGGTTCTCGTTGAAGTTCTGCACGGCGATAGAACGGCCGGCACTCATCAAAACGTGTCCGCGATGCTGCAGCAGGGCGTTCATGGGAACAACGAAAAAGCCAGCAAGCACACCCACAAGAATCATGGCTGCGCAGGCAAAGATAACGGCATGACGGACAGTGAAGCCAAAGAGCGTGAAGGAGCCCGGGAGCATCGACTGATCGAAAAAGCTCGTGGCTCCCACAACGATGCCCATGGCGGCGCCGAGCCAAAGCACTGAGAGCGATTTCTTGAGCGGAATCCAAATGGCAGCGCCGGTGGCGCCAATTGCAATGCCGATCGAAACGACGGCCTGCAGAACGGCACCTTGCGAGAGGTTCATGCCGAGCGCGACTTCCGCCCACTTGAGCACGAGAAACTGGAGCACGGCACCTGCGCCCCAAAAGAGGGTAGTGACGGAAAGAGAAATCTGGCCGAGCTTGTCGTGCCACAGCAGGCTGCAGGACTGCGCAAAGTTGCGGATTGAAGCGAGAGGCTCAAAGTTCGGGCGCGCATAGCGGGCACCGGTGTCGGGAATCGTCAGATTCACGAGCGCCGCGAGCCCGTAGATGAGCACGATCACGGCAATGGCGGCTTCCGCGCGAATCGTCAGTCCAAAGGCTTCAAGCATGCAGTTCTGGAGCACGAAGTCTGCAACGGTCGGCGTGATGAGCACGCCTCCGAGCACCACACCGAGAATGATCGAAACCACCGTGAGGCCTTCGATCCAACCGTTGGCGATGACGAGTTTTTCGGGGGGCAGAAGTTCCGTGAGAATGCCGTATTTGGCGGGCGAGTAGGCTGCCGCACCAATGCCGACTATGGCGTAGGCCAAAAGCGGGTGCGAGCCAAAAAGCATGATGACGCAGCCGACGGCCTTGATGGCATTTGTGATGAACATGACGCGGCCCTTGGGCATGAGGTCGGCAAAAATGCCCACCCAGCAGGCAAGCCCCACATAGCTCACCACAAAGAAGAGCTTCAGAAGGGGCGTCATCCAGTCGGGGGCGTGGAGGCTGACCAAAAGTGCGATGGCGGCGATGAGCAGGGCGTTGTCGGCAAGACTCGACAGAAATTGCGCAGCAAGGATGTTGTAAAAACCGCGTTTCATAAATAGGCCGTCGTAAACGAAAAATGAGCGTGCGCGGGCACGCCGAGTCTCAGAAAAATCAGCTGCGCGGCAGTTTAGCAAACCCGCCTGAGAGGAACGAAACGGCTTGTACGTGTTTTTCCCAAGCCTGCTTGCGCTTGCGGTTGTCAGTGGCACTGAGTCGCCACAAAAGTTGCTTCGGTCGGGGACAGGCGGACTAAGATGACGGTCGTTGCGCCTTAGCCTGCGCTTTTTGCTCTTCATCATCGTTATGTCGCGCCCCGTTCAAGCTGTTATTCACCTCGACAACCTTCGCCACAACCTCGCCCTTATGCGGCGTCTGGCGCGGGACAGAACGTTGTGGGCCGTCGTTAAGGCCGACGCTTACGGGCACGGACTTGAGCAGGCTTTAACGGCTTTTTCCGAAGCCGACGGTTTGGCCACGCTCGAAGTGCGGGATGCGCGTTTTTTCCGCGAACGCGGCTGGAGCAGGCGCATTCTGCTTTTGGAAGGATTTTTTGACGCCGACGAACTGGTTGAGATCAGTCAACTGGGGCTTGAAACCGTCGTTCATTCGTCCTGGCAGATTGATTTGTTGCGCCACACGCCCGTAGAAAAGGGCGTCAATGTGCACGTCAAACTCAATTCCGGGATGAATCGTCTGGGCTTTAAGCCCGAGGAGTATGGGGCCGTCAGAGCCGAACTTGAGGCGATTGCCGGCGTGCGGGTGCTCGGATGCGTCACGCACTTTGCCAATTCCGAGGCTTCGTACGCCGCCGACGGCATTCTTCCCGTCAATCGTCAGTTGAGCGCTATGGGAAAGCTCGCGTGCCGCGAGGATGCCTGCATGGCCAATTCGGGGGCACTTCTTTTTCATGAAGAGGTGACGGGGGGTGCGGTGCGCGCCGGCGTTGCTCTTTATGGACTGAGTCCCGACTCGCGCGTCGATCGCAATACGCTCGGGCTCAAGGCAGGCATGACGCTCGAGGCGCGCATTATTGCCGTGCAGCATCTCAATGCGGGCGAGGCAGTGGGCTACGGCAGCCGCTGGACTGCCAAGCGAGCAAGCCGCATTGCGGTTGTGACCTGCGGCTACGGCGACGGCTATCCGCGTAGCATGCCCGACGGAGCTCCCGTCTGGGTGTGCGGCCGCAAGGTCCCCTTGGTGGGATCCGTTTCCATGGACATGCTCGAAATCGACATCACGGATGTTCCTGAGGCCGATGTGGGGGAAACGGTGGAGCTGTGGGGCGAACATATCGACGTCAACACGCTCGCTTCGCTCGTAGGCACCATCGGCTATGAGCTCATTTGCGCGGTTGCCCCGCGCGTACCTCGCGTCTCGGGCGGCCGCTGACGCGCCTTTTGCTCCGAACTTCAGTGGGCGCCATGCAGTAGACTTGCCCGCATACAAAATCGACAATGTTTGCCGGCAAAGGTGAAACGAGGCATGGCCAAGAGCAAAACCCACTACGTGTGTTCCGAATGCGGCGGCACGACCGTCAAATGGCAGGGGCGCTGCCCGCACTGCGGCGCGTGGAACACCATGAAGGAATTCCGCGAGCCGACCGCGTCGCAGGCGCGTTTCGGTGCCGATCGCCATGTTCGGCACGGGCTTGTGGCTGCGACCGAGGTTGTGGACCTTTCGCAGGTCGATGCCGCCGAAGTGCCGCGCATTCCAGTTGGGCTCGAAGAGTTCGACCGCGTCATGGGCGGCGGCCTCGTGGTGGGCGGTGTGGGGCTTATCGGCGGTGATCCGGGCATCGGCAAGTCGACCCTGCTGCTGCAGGTGATGCACCGACTTGTGCGTCAGGGCATCAGTGCCCTTTATGTGTCGGGCGAAGAATCCGCTTCGCAGGTGGCTCTGCGCGCACAGCGCCTCGGCCTGATGCCGACGGGCATGCAGCTCATGAGTGAAATTGAGCTCGAAAAAATCGAGGCTGTCATCGCCGAGAAAAAGCCCCAGTTCGTGGTGATCGACTCGATTCAGACGCTCTTTTCGGGAGAACTCGACAGTGCACCGGGCAGCGTGACGCAGGTGCGCGAGTGCTCGGCTCGGCTCACGCGTCTTGCCAAGGCAAGCGGTACGGCCCTCATGTTTGTCGGGCACGTCACCAAGGACGGAGCGCTTGCCGGGCCCCGAGTGCTTGAGCATATCGTCGACACGGTTTTGTATTTCGAAGGCGATCAGCACTCCAACTTCCGACTCATTCGGGCGTTCAAAAACCGCTTCGGTGCCGTAAATGAACTCGGTGTCTTTGCCATGACCGACCGCGGACTGCGGGCGATCAGCAATCCGTCGGCCATCTTTTTGTCCGAGCACAAGGACGATGTGCCCGGCAGTGCCATTTTGGTGACACAGGAGGGCACGCGTCCGCTGCTTGTGGAAATTCAGGCGCTCGTCGATGAAACCCATGCCCCGGCCCCCCGCCGTCTGAGCGTGGGGCTCGACAACCAGCGCATGGCCATGCTGCTTGCGGTGCTGCACCGCCACGCCAACCAGTCCTGTTTTGATAGGGACGTCTTCGTGAACGCTGTGGGCGGCGTAAAGATCACCGAGCCCGCAAGCGATCTGGCGGTCCTGATGGCTGTTGTGAGTTCCATGACCGACATTGCCTTGCGTCGCGGTACTGTGGTGTTCGGCGAAGTCGGTCTGGCCGGAGAAATTCGCCCTGCGCCGCGCGGTCAGGAGCGCCTCAGAGAGGCGGCCAAACTCGGCTTTGCCCGCGCCATTATCCCCAAGGCCAACGCCCCCAAAGTGCCTATCGAGGGGCTTGAGATTGTGGCTGTTGAACGTCTGGCGGATGCTATTCGGGAAGTTTTGGCTTCGTGACGGTGTGTTTGGGGCACGCAAAGTGCCCCAAAAAGCGCGGATCGACTTTTGTCCGTAGTTCTTTGGCGCGACTGCTGTTAGACTGTCGGCCCGAGACGAAGCCTGTTTGTCGGGATCGTCATGAAAGAGTTTCTTTGTGAGTTCAAGATTATGCGTATTACCAAGCTTTTGTCCGCCGACAGTGCTCCTGCTCCGGCTCTTTTGGCCCGTGCTCCCGAAGTGTTTCTGACGCTTGCCGAGCGTGTGACGCCGCCGGCTGTGTTAATGGTCGGCGACGCGGAACTTGAAAACGCTCTTGGTCAAGTGCGTCCTCTTGAAGTCGGCGACGTTCTCGTTGACGAAAAGGGACATTTCTACAAAGTTGGTGCTGCTGTCGAAGCCATCTTCAAAGTCGACGGTGAAATCGATCTGATGCGTGAGGCCGTCTATGCGCTGATGGCGCGCGGCATGCGCGTCGCGCCGACGGAAGCCGGTTTTGCCATCGTGGCGATGCCTGAATTTAAGTCGGTGCTCGAGAGCGTGGGGCTGCAGGTGACCGAAGCCGAGGCGCCTTTTGAACCGCTGCCGATTCCGCAGCACCGTGGTTGCTGCGGCGGTCACGGTCATGGTCACGGCGGTTGCGGCTGCGGCGGCCACGGGCACCATCACCATGAAGAAGGTGAAGAGTGCGGTTGCGG
>CAMAHM010000043.1 GCA_945834535.1 uncultured Sutterella sp.
CCAACCACGTCGCCGCAGCCGACCGTCGGTTTATCCTCAGCTCTTGGGCAAAGGCTCGTCCGTCTTAAAAACGTCGCGCCAAAGAGCCAGCACGGCATTGCGCTCGCTCTGCACCCTCTCCACGGGGACACGCGCATAGGCCCCGTCGCCCTGCGAGAGACGAATTTCACGCTGAATGTTGCGGTAGCGGCGGTAAGCCTTCACAGCCCTTTCGGCCATGCCCACATCAATGAGCCCCAAACGGGCAGCCGTTTCACACAAGAGCGAATTGCCAAAGTTGTTCACAAGCTCCGGATGGTCGTGACTGTAGGCGAGCACGAGCATCTGAACGATGAACTCCAAATCGACCATACCGCCGCGATCGTGCTTGACGTCAAAAAGTCCGCTCGAATTGGGGTGCCCGTCGATCATGCGCTCACGCATCTCAATCACACCCTGCGCCACTTCCCTGGGGTCGCGTTCCATGGTGAGAATGTAGGCGCGCTCTTTTTCAAAAGCCGCGCCGACTTCCGGGTCCCCGGCGCAAAAGCGTGCGCGCGTGAGCGCCTGATGCTCCCAGTTCCACGCGCCGTTTCCGTCGGTGTTGCGCTGATAGCGCGAGAACATCTCCATATTGGAGACGATGAGTCCGTTTTCGCCGTTGGGACGCAGACGCATGTCGATGTCAAACAAAATGCCCGAGCTTGTCTGCATCGTGAGCCAGCTGATCATGCGCCGCACGAGCTTGACATAGTTCACCTCGGCCATCGGGTCGGGATCGTCGTAAAGGAAGATAAGATCAAGGTCACTGGCGTATCCAAGTTCCTTGCCGCCCAGCTTGCCGTAGGCGATGACGGCAAACTTCGGAGTTTCACAGTGCCGCGAATGGATGGCGTTCCATGCGAGTTCCATCACGACCGTGAGCACAGCATCGGCAAGCGCTGAGAGATGGTCGGCAAGGCGCTCCACAGAAAGTCGTCCGTCAAGGTCGGCCATAAGGAGCCGGAAAAGCGCTCCGTGGTGCGCGTCGCGCAAAATGTTGAGCTGTCTCTCCTGATCGTCGGCCGACTCGGCCAGACGCCGACGCAGCGCCTCAATCCACTCAGTCCTGTCGACACTCGTGTAGTCGTCAATTCGGTTGACGCGAGTGTCCACGAGCTCGTCGAGCAACAGCGGATGCGCCGTCAGGTACTGCGCCGCCCAGGCCGACACTGCAAGCATGCGACCGACGCGATCGGCCGCGTCGGGATATTGATTGAGAAGCGCCACGTAGGTCGGCCGTCCGAGTACCACTTCCAGAAGCGTCAGGTAACGGTCCATCACCTCATCGGCCGACACGCTCGCGTTTTTGAGCTGCGCCCAACCGCGGGCCTTGCCGGCCGCATACTGCACAAACCGCGCCATCTGTTTGCGCGGCTCGGGCGATCGGGCCGCCAGAAGGTGCGAGCGCATCATTTTGAGAATGCGCCCGGCAAGACGCTCGGTATGTTCAAAACCTTCGTGTGCAAGCGCCTTGGCAAGCTCCTCGACCAGCGTCTCGGATCCCGTGCGCCATCCGGCGGGCCACATGCCGTCTTCGGCTTCGGGAGCCTCGGTGTGGAAAATGCCGTCAAACGTCGACGAAACAAACGTTCGTACGCTCACAAGACGCGTTAATAGCCCCTCGCGCGTCATTCCCACCATCGAAGCGATGCGCTCCTGCTCTTCGGGCGCGTTGGAAAGCACCTGCGTCTGTTTGTCATCGACATACTGCAGGGCGTGCTCGACGTTGCGCAGGAACACGTAGTCGTCCGCAAGACGCGCTGCGACCTCCGACGTCAGGCATCCTCGACGGGCAAGCTCGGCGAGCATCGGCAGCGTCTGCTTGCCGCGCAGCGCATCTTCGCGCCCGGCACGAATGATCTGAAAGGTCTGCGTGATGAATTCGATTTCCCGAATGCCGCCGCTGCCAAGTTTGACGTTGACGCCCACATCGCGCCCCGCTTCCCGACGTGCGGTTTCCGCGCGGATCAACTCGTGCAGACGCGCCAGAGCACTGATGGCCGAGAAGTCGACGTACTTGCGAAACACAAAAGGGCGCACCAGTTTTCCGAGCCCGGAGACGGCCGCGTTGAAGTCTTCGACCGTTCCGAGCACGGGGGTATTGACAACCCTGCCCTTTAACCAGGCAAAGCGTTCCCAGTCGCGCCCTTCGCTGTAAAGATAGTCTTCGAGCATGGCGCTCGACACCACTAAGGGGCCCGCATCCCCAAAGGGGCGAAGCCGCATGTCGACGCGAAACACAAACCCAATGCCGTCCAAGTCATTAAGAGAGGCAATCACGCGCTTGGCGAGCTTGTCGAAAAACTCATGGTTGCTGATCTGTCGTCGGGCGTTGGCAAATTCTCCGAGCGGAGCCGTATTGCCGCCCTCGTCGTAAACAAACACGAGATCGATGTCCGAGCTTGCGTTGAGTTCTTCGCCGCCCAACTTACCCATGCCCACGACGAGCAGATCCTGCACCACGCCTTCTTCGCTCACCGGCACGCCGAAACGCTCGGCCAGAGCCCGGGCGTGCACGCGCACGGCCGCACTCACCGTCTCTTCGGCAAGCGCCGTCATTGTGGCAACGACTTCGGCAAAGTCGCATGCTCCCGTGATGTCGCGCCCTGCGACGGTCACCATGGTGTCGCGGCGCAAAAGCCGCATCACACGGTCAAGCTCTTCGGCGTCCGTCACGGCAGCAAGGCGCGCGTGCATCGCTTCGCGCGTCATGGGGGCGGCAAGGCGCTCGGCAAGCACTTCTTCGGGCGTGATGCCGCGCATCTGTGCCATCACGGGAACCGTGCGCGCCAAAAAACTCGACACGCGCGTCAGATCGCCCGCTCCCAGGCGCTCGTGCGCGGGACTTGCGTTGCCGGCGGTCGAAGAACACGAAACTGTAAGAGGATCTTGTGCCATGAATCTGCCTCAGGGCGGTTTGCTATAGTGTCCCATGCGCGCGTCCCGCCGAGCTTTTCGTGCATTGCCTGCATAAGGCTCGATCCGGACGACGCTGCCGCAGTGGATTGTACGGCAGCGCCGCCCAGAGCGAACGACGCAAACTTGGATCGCCATTGCCCGCGCCTGTCTTGGAACAGGAGCCGTCTGTCGGTACGATCGCACTTTTTGAAGACTCAACGCTCTCTGCATGAACGCACCCAAGCACTTTCTGCCGTTGCGCCTTAGGGCCTATCTGCGGCATCCGCACGTCCGGCGTATTGTGGTGTCGGCCTTTTGGGCGGCGACGTTGTTTTATTTTGTCTTCTGCTCGCTCATTCTCGTCACGCGCTGGTATCTGCTGCCGCAGGTCGACCGCTACAAAGACGACATTGCCGCGGTTTTGTCCAAAACTCTGGACTGCAATGTTTCGATCGGTGCGGTGTCTCCGCGCTGGGACAGCTTCTGGCCGCGCCTTACATTAAAGGATGTGCGTTTGGAAAAAAACGGGCGTGCGCAGCAGGGCGACGACCGGGCCATCACGGCGGACACCAACGTCCTTTCACTGCCCGAAGTCAATGCCTCACTTTATTGGCGAAGCGTTCTTGGCGAGCCCGTTTTTCGGCGTCTCACCGTCTCGGGGGCCGAGCTCACCGTACGACGGTTTTCAGACACGCACTACGACATTGCGGGCTTTGACGTGCATTTCAACGCCAAGGCGGCGGCTTCAGACGCAACCTCCCGGGCGCTTACGGCCTGGTTTCTCAAGCAGGGACGGCTCGATGTAGTCGACGCCACGGTCCGCTTTATTGACCTCACCGAGACACTCCCCTCGGAAACCCGCTTTCAGAACATCAATTTCACGTTCCGCCACAATTTGGGCAGTTATGAAGCGGGCCTGCAGGCCGTCTTTGCCGACGGCACGCGCAACACGATCGACGCACGCACTCGTTTCACGACGCCCTTTACGGATTCCGAGAATTGGCGCAAATGGAAAGGCGAAGTCTATTTTGCGGCTTCGCGCATCAATTTTGCGCAACTTCTGTTGCCCGCCGCACGACTTTCTTCGATCGTACAAAGCGGCCGCGGCGGCACGCGCACGCATGCCAGGTTTGAAGACGGGACCCTCAGAGAACTTACGAGCAACGTGTATCTGCGTGACGTGACGCTGCAGTTTGAGGGCGCTCCCGAGCCGCTCACGTTTGCGCGGGTGCGAGGACGCATTCACGAGGCTTTCGAAGGCAATCGGCTGACGGTGGAAGTGAACCGACTCGAAATGCGCCGCCAAAAGGACGAAACCGTTCCTGCGATCGACATGAAGGCCGTCGTGCTGCTCGACTCCGAGAGGAAAACCACAACCGAAGGCACCCTTACCGTGTCGTCGGCCGACCTCGGTTATCTGCGTCGCCACCTCAATAATTTCTCCATGCCCGAGGCGCTGCGCAACTTTCTGATCGAGCGCGCTCCCGAGGGCAAACTTAAAAATACGCGCTATGCGTGGCAGGGCTCGAGTCTGGCGCCCACGTCCTGGACAATCGTCAGCGACCTCGAAAAAATCCACATCCACGCTTCGCAAGCAACCGAGGGGCGAGCCATGATGCCGGGCGTCGACAACCTCTCGGGCACGCTCGAGCTTTCCGACAAGGGGGGCTCGGTGACGCTCGCTTCGCTCAACACCTCGGTCACGATTCCCGACATCTTCTCGGTGCCGACCATGCATCTGACGAGCCTGTCGGGGCGCGTCGACTGGACGCTGCCGACGAAAGACACTCCGCTTACCGTACGCTTTGACGGCATTGAGGCAAGCAACGACGATGCCTCGGCAACGGCCCGCGGATGGTGGAAGGCGACGGGGGGAGCCGGCACCCTGAACCTTAAGGGCGACATCCGCCGGGCTCTTGCGACGAGCGTCTGGAAGTACATGCCCCGCGTGGTCGGAGACGGCACGCAGCGCTGGCTCGAAGCGGGTCTGGCAGACGGCACGGCCAGCAACGGCTTTTACGAAGTCATCGGTCGCCTTGACCGTTTCCCGTGGGTTAAAAACCCCGCCAAAATCGAAGGCGAACGCGAGCGCTTTGTGATTGAAGCCGACGTGCACAACGCCGCTCTCGACTATGTACCCTCCTACGAAAAGACTCGGGAAGGAACATTTGTCCGCGGCGCAGAGTGGCCGCTTCTGACCGGCATCGACGCGCGTCTGGCGTTCCGCGGGCTCGGGATGACCGTGACAGCCTCGGGCGCCGAAACGCTCGGCACCCGTGTCGGTGCAGTCAAGGCCGCCATTGCCGACCTCTCGGCCGGCCACAACGTCACGCTCACGGTGGACGGGTCGGCTGCCGGAAAACTGCAGCCCATGCTCGACTATCTGGGCAAAAGCCCCATCGGCGGCTGGCTGGGCGGCGCCTTTGACGGCGCCAAGGCAACCGGGGACGCTCTGCTTAAACTCAAGCTCGCCATTCCTCTTTTACACGCCCGCGACACCACGGTCGACGGCAGCGTGCGTCTTGCGGGCAACAGCCTCACCATGATGCACCCCATTCCGCCCGTTACGGATGCGGCAGGCACCGTGCATTTCAACGAGCGCGGTGCCTCGGCTCGGGGCGTGTCGGTGCGCGCATTCGGGCACGGCGACAGTACGCTCGGTATCACGACGCTTTCTGACGGCGCCATCACCTTTACGGCCTCGGGCTCTGCGGACGTGTCGGACCTCACCTATTTTGCCCCCCATCCCGTGTTTGAAAGCGTTATGCAGCATGTAGCGGGCACGGCCCCCTTTGTTGCCAACGTCACTTTGCAGGGCGGCTCTTTTACGGCCTCGGTACAGAGCAACCTCTCAGGCGTTGCCGTGGATCTGCCGCGCCCCTTGGGAAAATCGGCCGACGAAAAATGGCCTCTTTCCGTACAGGTCTCGCAGAAAAAGCGCGGCGCATCCAAATCAACACTCGTGCACGTGGCCGGCGCACGACGCTTTGACGTCATCTTTGAAATTCCCGACAACACCCAACACACGCTCACCGGCACAGTTGCCGTCGGCACACGCGCCCAACTTCCCGACTCGGGACTTGCGGTGGCAGTCAAGGCCGACACGCTGACCTGGAACGACTGGGAAAAGCCTCTCAAGGATCTTTTGGCCTCGGCCGCCAAGGGGGCGGGCGAAGGGGAAAATCCCCTGCGTTCGGTCGATGTTTCGGCTGGGAAACTGACGGTGGACGGCACGACGCTTGAAAAAGTGTCGGCGCACTACACACGCTCTGCCGACAACGCGCAGACGCTTGAGCTCACGAGCTCGCAGTGGGCGGCCAAGATGACCTACGAGGGGCGCTCGGGCACAGACGATCGGCTCACCCTCACGGCGGACAAGTTGCACCTTACCAAGGCGCCGATCGAAGCGGTCAAGCGCTTTTTCTCGAACGACGACAAATCGGACAGCAAGCTCAGCCTTGCCGCCATCCCCGATCTTGTGGTGCACGCCCGCGATGTGGCGTTTGACGACAAGCGTTTCGGAGACGTTCTTTTGTCGACCCACACGGTGCGCAACAGAACTTCGGACGAAGTCGTCATCGACCGTCTGACGGTGGCTTCTGCCGACGCTCAGATGACGGGCAAGGGCCGTTGGAGCGGTACAAAAAACGCCTCTTTGGAACAGACGACCACCCAAGTCGAACTTGATCTCAAGCTCGACAATACGGGAAAACTTCTGGAATCGCTCGGAATTGCCGGCGTCATCGAAGGTGCCTCAGGCAAGGGGAAGGCTGCCGTTTCTTACAAGGGGGCTCCGTGGTCGCCCGATCTGTCGAGCCTGTCGGGGACGACGAGTCTGGAACTGCGCCGCGGCTCGATTGTGCAGATCGACCCAGGTGCCGGCGGCGCTCTGCTGTCCATTCTCTCCTTCCAGTCGCTTTTAAAGCGCCTGACGTTGGACTTCACCGATCTTATTCATGACGGTCTTGCCTTTGACAGCATCTCGGGGACGTCAGAAATCCGCAACGGCGTGTACTCGACGGACAACACCAAGATTTCCGGTACGCACGGCACGGTCCTGATTTCCGGCGACGCGGACCTGGCGAACCGGTTTTTAAGTAACCGCGTAGTGTTCCTGCCCGACCTCAATGCGGGCAATGCCAGTCTGGCGCTTACGCTCGTCAATCCCGCCGTCGGAATCGGGACGTTCCTCGCGCAGATGTTGCTCAGAAATCCCCTGAGCAATATGTTCAAGGTCGAATATTCCATCACCGGAACATTCGAAAACCCCAAGATCGAAAAGATTGAGTCGCGTTAAAGAAGCGTCGCAAAGACGCTAGGAGCGCCGCCACCGTGTTGCCCCTGTGAAAAAAGCCCGGCGTCTAAAAAACGTCGGGCTCGTTTCTTGATGCGGGAGACCGTGGATCGGACTCAGTCGTCCTGAGCCTCAAGGTGGGGCCAGGCGGCAAGCGCATAGACCACCATCGAGTACAGCGTCAAAAGCGCAGCCACATAGATGAGGACCTGACCGACCGCGGCAAAGGGAATGCCGAAAAGATCATCGTAGTAAAGCAACATCGGGATGGCGGTCATCTGAGCAATCGCCTTGATCTTGCCGTACCAGTTGACCTTGACGCTGTCGTCGGCTCCGATCTTGGCCATCCACTCGCGCAGCGCGGTGACGGCAATTTCTCGGCCCACAATGATGAGTGCCACGATCATGTCGATGCGATCGAACGCCAGAAGCACAACGATCGCAGAGCAGACGACGAGTTTGTCGGCCACGGTATCGAGAAACGCCCCCATGCGCGTCGTCATGTTCCAACGTCGCGCGATGAAGCCGTCCAATGCGTCGGTGATGGCTGCAAGCACAAACATCACGCAGGCAAGCGCATTCTGGGTGGCCGGCGGGCACCATGCGTCGGGAAGATAAAACACCCCGACGATGAGCGGAATGAATGCGATGCGCGCCCAAGTGAGCGCTGTAGGAATGTTGAGGGTCTTTCTAGCCACCTTCGGCCCCGTGAATCTGTGCGTAAATCTTTTTCGCCAATGTGAGCGAAATCCCGTCTATTTTAGCGATATCTTCCACGCCGGCGTTGCGCACGGCTTTCAAACCGCCGAAATGGGTGAGCAGCTTCTGCCGCCGTTTGGGTCCGATTCCCTCGATGTCCTCCAGGCGGCTCACCTGCCGCGTTCGGCTGCGCTTGGCGCGCATGCCGGTGATGGCAAAGCGGTGAGCTTCGTCGCGGATCATGGCAATGAGCATAAGCGCCGGGCTCTGTTCGCCCAAAACGAGGGGGGCGCGTCCGTCGGCAAAAATAAGCGTTTCAAGCCCCGTCTTGCGGCCCTCGCCCTTGGCAACGCCGACAATAACACTCGTATCGAGCCCAAGCTCGACAAAAACGTCGCGGGCCATGTGCACCTGACCTCGTCCGCCGTCCACGAACACGATCGTGGGCAGCAGTGCTTCTCCCCGCGCCACGGGCTGGTAGCGACGTTCAAGCACCTGTCGCATGGCTGCATAGTCGTCGCCCGCCTGCACGCCCTCGATGTTAAAGCGCCGGTAGCGCGAGGACTGCATCCTGTCGCCTTCAAAGACGACGCACGAAGCCTGCGTTGCCTCGCCCTGGGTGTGCGAGATGTCAAAGCACTCGATGCGAAGCGTCTCGTCGCCTTCGAGCGTGAGCCCGAGTACGGACACGAGGTCGGAGATCCTCTCGCGGCTCGTGGACGATTCCAACACGTGGCGCGAGAGCGCAAGCCGCGCCCCGTTGTACGCCATCTCCAGCCACTTGCGCCGCGTACTCTGCGGCTCGTGCACGACGCTGATGCGCCGACCGGCAAGGGTCGAGAGAAGCTGCGCGAGTTCCTGCGCATCGGCCGCGTCGCGCGTGATGACAACGTCAGGCACGGGAGTGCCCGCGTAGTGGTGCGCCACAAATGCTTCGAGCACGTCGCTCGTCTGGGCGGCTGCGCCGTCCATGTCGGAAAACGACGGGAAATATGCCCTGTCTCCAAGGTGGCGCCCGCCGCGGACCACGGCAAGATTGACGCACGCCCTGCCCGCCTCGGTGACGACGCTGATGATGTCGGCGTCCACGTCGCCCCCGGTCGTCTCCACCGACTGCTGCTGCATGACTTCGTTTAAAAGCGCGATGCGGTCGCGCAACACGGCCGCCTCTTCAAAGCGCAACGCCTCGCTTGCGGCAAGCATGCGCTCTCGCAGGCCCGCAACGATGGCATCGGTGCGGCCCTTAAGAAAAGCGCAGGCTTCTTCGACCGACTCGCGGTACGCCTGCTGCGTCACAAGCCCCACGCAGGGCGCGCTGCAGCGCCCCATCTGCCCCATCAGGCAAGGGCGCGAGCGGTTGCGAAAAACCGCTTCTTCGCACGTTCTGAGGTGAAACACCTTTTGCAGCACGCCGATTGCCTCGCGCACGGCCGCTCCGTTCGGATAGGGACCAAAGTAGCGGCTCTGACGATCAACCCCGCCGCGGTAGTAGCACACGCGTGCAAAGGCGTCGTCCGTGATTTTCAGATACGGATAGCTTTTGTCGTCGCGGAAAAGAATGTTGTAGCGGGGGTTGAGAGTCTTGATGAGATTATTTTCCAGCAGCAGCGCTTCGGCTTCGGTGCGCACGACGGTTGTCTCGAGCCGTGCTATCTTGCTCACCATCAGCGCGATGCGGGGGCTCACTCCCGTCGCGCGAAAGTAGGACGACACGCGCCTTTTGAGATCGCGCGCCTTGCCCACATAAAGACACGCTCCCTGCGCGTCAAAGTAGCGGTACACACCCGGCAGGCTCGGCAACGAAGCGAGCACCTTTTGGTGCGTGCCCAAAGAAATTTCCGTCATAAAACCCGTGAATGCCGTCGGCTTGCTGCGCTCAAAAGCGCCCGAAGACGAGGCCGTTCTTTCAATGCAAGGATTTCGCCGTGACCGAGATCACTCATTCGGCGCAGAAAAACACAACCACCTGCGACATCTTTTGTCGCGTCATCGACAACTTCGGCGATGCCGGCATCGCCTGGCGTCTGGCGCGCACGCTCATTGTCGAGCGCGCTTGGCAGGTGCGTCTAATCATAGACGATACGGCCACGCTCTCGGCCTTCGTGCCGGCGGTAAACATCGACTGCGACACGCAGTCCGTAGCGGGCATTACCGTCCAAAAGTGGTCCGAGGCATGGAACGCGACGCGCTTTGGCGCCTCCGACGCGGCCGACGTCGTCATTGAAATGTTTTCCTGCTATCTGCCCGAAACCTATGAGGCAGCCATTGATGAAGCCGTCCACGGAACCAATCCGCGCAAAGTTGCGGTGCTTGCACTCGACTATCTGACGGCCGAGCGCTACGCCGAAGAGTCCAACGGTCTTGCCAGTCCCCATCCGCGTTACGGCTACCCCAAAACCTTCCTTTTTCCCGGCTTTACCGACAAAACCTGCGGCTTTGTGCGTGAAGCCGGCCTTTTGGAGGACATCAAAGCCTTTGAAGCTGATCCCCAATACCGCGCCCAAACCCTGCGTGCGGTGGGAGCGGACCCCGATCACCCCTTCACGCTCTATTTTTTCACCTACCCGACAACGCCCGTGCGCGAGCTCGCCCAAGCCCTTGCGCGCGACGTGCGACCCATTCAGATCGTGGCCGCTCCGGGCAAGGCGGGCGACATGCTCGAAGAAGCTCTCACTGAGCTCGGACACCCCGCGCACATTCGTTTGGTGCGTCACGCCATGACCGATCAGTTGGGGTTTGATCGGCTGCTCTGGGCGTGCGACGCGTGCCTGGTGCGCGGCGAAGACAGCACGATGCGCGCGCAACTCTCAGGTCGCCCCCTCATCTGGTCGCTCTATCCGCAGAGCGAAGACACGCACCTCGTCAAACTCGCGGCTTTTGAAGCGCTTTACTGCAGCGGCATGCCGGAAAACCCGCGCAGCCTCTGGCATCGGCTTCACGCATGGATTAACGGCGCGGGACCCGACCCGCAGGCCTGGCACCTGTGGCGCGACGCGATGCCCGAGATGCGTCGGCATGCCCTTCTTTGGCGTGCGCACCTTTTTGCCGCTACCTCACTCACAGAAAGACTCACAAAAGTCGCCGAGAAACAGTTAAAATAAAGAGTTAACTCGCTTTTTTCGGGCTGCCCGCCGTCCGTTTGCGCCGCGCAGTCTGCACGCTGGTTGCCGGGCCCGTCCCCTCGGGCCGCGACCGCACGATTTTTTAAACCTCTTTGGGAAAAAACTGAAATGAAAACCGCGCAAGAACTGCGTGCCGGCAATGTGTTCATGGTCGGCAAGGATCCGATGGTCGTTCTGAAGGCCGAGTACTCCAAGGGCGGCCGCGGTGCCTCCACCGTGAAGATGAAGATGAAGAACCTTCTGAACAACGCCGTCAGCGAAACGGTCTACCGTGCCGACGACAAGTTCGAAGACATCATCCTCGAACGCAAGGAAGTGACCTTCTCGTACTTTGCTGATCCGCACTACGTCTGGATGGACGAAGAGTACAACCAGTACGAAGTCGACGAAGACACGATGGAAGAAGCCAAGAAGTACCTGCAGGAAGATCTCACTGCCGAAGCCGTGTTCTACGAAGGCCGCGTGATCGGTCTCGAACTGCCCACGATGCTCGTGCGCGAAGTTGTGTACACGGAACCGGCCGTCAAGGGCGACACCTCCGGCAAGGTGATGAAGCCTGCTCGTCTGGCGACGGGCTTCACGCTCGACGTTCCTGCCTTCGTCAACACGGGCGACAAGATCGAAATCGACACCCGTACGAACGAATACCGCAGCCGCATCAAGTAATCGGCCGTCGATTCGCAAAGCGTGCCCCATTCGGGCGCGAAAAAGGGCGCATCCAACCTAGGGTGCGCCTTTTATTTTTCGCGTCTGCTCTTTAGAAAATAAAAACACTTCCTCAGATAAAGGGGTAATTCCTAGTCGGTAATTCCTTCCGAGGAGTAGCCCCGTTCCCTGCTCTCCACTAGACTGCGGGCCGTGGTTCAAGAGATTGTTCCAAGCTCGGTCGCGTGCGACCGAAGGCGGACGATTTCCTTTCAGCCTCCGGCGCATTGCATACCGCCGGAGGCTTTTTTT
>CAMAHM010000044.1 GCA_945834535.1 uncultured Sutterella sp.
CACCCACTGCTTGACAAACGTGGGTGGTCCAGAGATTAGAGGGGAGTTGTTTAGGTCATGAAGATGCGCGTGCGGTCGACGGACCGTGCGTCGGGCGGCAGCCCCACGAGGGTCGAGACCGCCGCCTCATAACCGCGAAAGAGCGCCTGCATGGTGCGTGCGTACCACTCAAAAAAGAGGCGCACGCGCTTTAAGTGCCACGCGTCGCGGTTGGCAACCACAAAGCATTCAATCGGAGGCAGCGCCCAGCCGGGCAGAATCGGCACCAGCCTGCCCTCCTGCAGATCTTCGAAAATCTGCACAAGCGGCATGTCGACCGCCACCCCCATCCCGGCGAGCACCGCCTCGCGCACGGCCAAAATGTCAGTCGAGCGCACGACCGTTGCAAATTGAACGGGTTCAACGCGGCTGCCGCGCGTCAGCTCCTTTGTTTCTCCGCGTACCGGTCCGCAGTATGCGTAGCCCTTGTGGTTGCGCAGGTTTTCCGGCGTCAGGGGCAGCCCGTGACGGCGCACGTAGTCGGGACTTGCCACAGGCAGATAGACGTTGCGTCCGCGGCTCATGTACACAAGCCCCGGCAGATGCGGCTCGCCCGTCAGCACGGCCACGTCGCACAAGCCCTTGGCGAGTTCTGCCTCGCGCACCCCGGTGAGAATATCGATCGACATGCCGGGATTTTCGTCGCAAAAACGGCGAATCACCGGCATCAGACGCCGCGTCGCAAAGCCCTGGGCCGTCGACAGTCGCACCCGCCCCGAAAGGGTGCGCTTGTCGTTTTGCAGATTCTCGACGAGCGCATCATGCGCCCGCAGAATCGTTTCCATTCTCTTGAGAGCCGTACCGCCCGCCTCGGTAAGTTCCACTGGACGCGTGTTGTGGCGGATAAGCTCGCACCCGAGCGCTTTTTCCAATCCCACTATGGCCCGCGATACGGTCGAAACTTCCGTTTCCATCGCTTTGGCGGCGGCCGTGAGAGAGCCCGCACGGGCGCAGGTGACAAAAGCTCTCCAAGCTCCAAGGTCATCGGTTTTGGGCATGACGCATTCCTAGTCGGGTCCGTTGTCGGGCACGAAGTTGTCGGATGTATTTTGCGTATTACGCAAGATTATTTTGCTCCTAACGCATTGAGAGCGCAAGGCAAAACGCGCAAACTTCCTTCCATATCCTCTCCTTCTTGTTTTTTTCAAGGAAGTTCACCGCCATGCGTGATGATTTTTTCTGGCTCAACGCCATCAACCGAGCCACGGTCGTCGTCGGCTGCCGCAACAAGCAGTTTGACGAGACGCTTGCCCGCCGTGCCGCCCGCGGCATCAAAGCCGTGGAAGCCGCCGGTCAGGCCGACCCGAGTAAGCGCGTCAAGAAATACATTGCCTGGGAGCCGATGTTCATCGCGGCCGCCGGTCCCGAAGTTACCGTGATTCATGCGGGCCGCTCGAGTCAGGACATCCTTTCGACCGTGCGCGCGGCCATGCTGCGCGACGATCTTTTGGAGTTCGCGGGCGCTCTCGAAGACGTCATTGGCGATCTGCTCAAGCTTGCCCGTCGGCACCGCGACACGATCGTACCCTCCTACACCAACGGCGTGGCCGCTCAGCCCACCTCGTACGGTCATACCCTGTCGGCCGTGGCCGCTTCGCTCTTGCGCACCCGTGTGCGCGTGCAGCAGACACTCCAAGCGTTTGATGCCTGCGCCATGGGCTCGACCGTCTTAAACGGCACCTGCTGGCCGCTTGACCGATCGGGCATGGCCCGGACGCTGGGCTTTGCCCGCCCCGTTGCCAACGCCCTGGACGCCACGAGCATGTCGCCCGTTGATTTTCCGCTGCAGGCTGCCTCGTGCGCGGCCGAAGCAGCCGTGCGCATCGGCTCGATGATCAACGACATCATGGTGCAGTACGCCCAGCCCCGCCCCTGGATCCAGCTGCGCGAAGGAGGCGAAAACACCTACGTCTCCTCGGCCATGCCGCAAAAACGCAATCCGGGGCTCATGAACAACTGCCGCGAAGACTGCTCGGATGTGATCGGCGCGATGATGACCGCCTTTACCCGTGCACACAACGTCGTGCCGGGCATGGTCGACGGCAAGAGCACGGACAAGAACGGCCGCATGATGGCTTCGGCCATGACAATGCTCAAGCGCTTTTCCAAAGTGCTTGCCGGACTTGTCATTTCGCCCGAGCGCGCGCTTGAGGAATTGAACAGCGACTGGACCGCTTCGCAGGAAATTGCCGACCGTTTGATGCGCGACCACGGGCTGCCGTTTCGCATCGGTCACCACGTTGCCAGTCGCATGGTCGGCTGGGCGCGCGCCAACAACGTTTTGCCGCTCGCCTTCCCGTACGAAGAATTTGAGCGCATCTACCGCGAAGAAATCGAAGAGGAATTCCCCGAGGGCGATCCGAAACTGCCGATGAGCCGCGAGGAATTTCAGGCTGCCCTCGATCCGCGCAGCATCGTGCGCAACCGCGCAACTGCCGGCAGCTGTGCGCCCGCCGAGGTCGACCGTCTGATCGACGAAGCGCAAAAAGAGCTCTCCGAGCTTGCATCGCAGCGCACCGCTCAGATCGAGCGCATTGATGCGGCCCTTGCCGAGCTCGATTCCGCTTTCGAAACTCTTTTGTAATTTCACGATCCACCAAGGAGGTTCGTATGTCTTCTCTTTTGCCCTGGATTGCCGTCCTCGTCACGGGCGTGGCCGGCTGGGCGCTCATCAAGCGCTATCAAACCCATCTCGTGCTGCTCTTTGCCGGTCTCGTGCTGCTGCTGGCCGCGATCGCTCTGGGCGATCCGCACTTTCTTCCCAAGGGCGTCAAGCCCTCGGGGTTCGTGGTCTTTGACATCTTCACAACCATGAAGGCTATTGCCACCAAGCAAAGCGCAGGCATCGGCTTTCTGATCATGACCGCCGGCGGGTTTGCGGCCTACATGGACCGCATCGGTGCCGCCCGCGCTCTCGTTGACATTGCCGTCAAGCCTCTGTCCATGCTCAAAGCCCCCTACGCCGTGCTCGTAGGCGGCTACCTCGTCGGTCAGACGCTCGTCATGGTGATTCCGTCGGCTGCTGGCCTTGCCATGCTGCTTTTGGTCGCTCTTTTCCCGATTCTGCGCGCCGTGGGCGTGTCGGCTGCCGCCGCTGCCGCCGTCATCGGCACTTCGGCCGGCATGACCTTTGCACCGACCGCCGGCACCGCCAACCTGGCAGCTAAGGTGGCGGGGCTTGACCCGATCATCTACTTCGTGCAGTACCAGCTCGTTCTGGCCCTGCCGACCGTCATCGCCGTGTGCGCGGCCCACTATTTCGTGCAGCGCTACTACGACAAGAAGGCCGACGACATCTACAGCGAAGCGGCTGAAGTCAAGCACAGCGACGCGCCTGCCGCCCCCAAGTGGTACGCCCTCTTCCCGATCCTGCCGATCGCCCTGCTCATCATCTTCTCCAAGCTCGTGGTCTCGTCGATCAAGCTCGATACGGTGAGCTGCCTCTTCATGGTCTGGGTGCTTGCGGTGATCGTTGAAGTCGTGCGTCTGCGCGACGTCAAGAAGGTCTTCAAGGACGCCATGGCCATGTTCCAGAGCATGGGCAAGATGTTTGCCGGCATCGTGGCACTCATCATCTGCGCCGAGTTCTTTGCGACCGGTCTGAAGGTCTCGGGCCTTATCGACATCCTGATCCATTCGGCCAACGGCGTCGGTGCCGGCATGGGCTTCATGACGGTCATCCTGACGGCCATCGTCTCGGCCGTGACGTTCCTGACGGGTTCGGGCGTGGGCGCCTACTCGTCCTTTGCCTCGCTCGCTCCCGATGTGGCAGCCGGCCTCGGCGGCTCGGTGACGGCCCTGGTGACGCCCATGCAGTTTGCCTCGGGCATGATCCGCGCCATGAGCCCCGTGGCGGGCGTGATCATCGCCGTGGCCGGTGCCGCAGGCGTCTCGCCCATGGCCATCGTGCGCCGCACCTGGATTCCGATGATCGTCGGTCTCGTCGTCACGCTGATTGCCAACATGGTGTTCTTCGGTTGATCACCGCCCCAACAAGCGCCCCTCGTCAAAGACGGGGCGCATTCTGCGCCTCGGATCGAATCCATCGTTCCGAGGCTTTCTTTTGCCCAATACCGACCAATAAAAACGCTCCGCAGTCCAAAACTGCAGAGCGTCCTGTCAAAAGATCCTTGGGAAAACCGGCCGTCAGACGGCGGCTTCTCCCGTTTCACCCGTGCGGATGCGGATCACCTGTTCGATATCAAAGACAAAAATTTTGCCGTCACCGATTTTGCCCGTGCGAGCGCTGCGCTGCACGGCTTCGAGGCACTGCTCGAGCATATCGTCGGGCACGGCGGCTTCAATCTTGACCTTGGGCAGGAAGTCGACAACGTATTCGGCACCGCGATAAAGCTCGGTGTGGCCCTTTTGACGCCCGAAGCCTTTGACTTCCGTGACGGTCAGACCGTTGACGCCGAGTTCGGCGAGCGCTTCGCGCACTTCGTCAAGTTTGAAGGGCTTCACGATGGCAACGACGAGTTTCATAATCCGTTTGTCCTTATAGCGTCACAATCGGCCTGACGTGTGATGGGGCAATTTCGCTGCGGCAAGGCCGCCCGCAACGAAGCCGCAATACTTTAGCACCACCCGAGAAGAAGCGAAACGGGCGGCAGCAAAAATTCTCACCATGAAGCGACATCAAGGCGCTTGGTGACGGGACAGCGCCAACCGTCGGCAAAGCCGCGAGCAGTCACGACCGGCCCCAGAGGACACTGGCGGCGCTTGAATTCGGCGCGGTGAATCATGCCGATCACGCGTCGCACGAGATCGCGGTCCAGTCCCGATGCCACCAATGCGTCCGCGCTCGCCCCCTCTTCGACGTAGCCACGAATGACGCGATCCAAAAGCGCGTACGGCGGCAGCGTCGCCTCATCGATCTGCCCCTCGCGCAGTTCGGCCGAAGGCGGCCTCGTAATGATGAAGGAAGGAATCCTCTCAAAGCCCGCCCGTTCATTGATGCGCCGACACAGCGCCCAAACGTCGCTCTTTAACACGTCGGCCAACGGCGCAAAGGCGCCTGCCGTATCGCCGTAAAGCGTAGCGTAGCCGGCTGCGGCCTCACTTTTATTGCCGGTGACGAGCACAAGCCGCGAAAATTTGTTGGCATGCGCCATGAGCACCATGCCCCGAATGCGGGCCTGCAGATTTTCTTCCGTCACGTCCCAGGCGCGGCCCGCAAAGTCGGGGGCCAAAAACGCGTTGAAGCTTTCAAAGACGGGCTCAATTGAGCGGATCGCAAACTCAATGCCGAGGTTTTCCGCGAGCTGCGAAGCCTCAGACTTGCTGAGTTCGCTCGTGTAGCGCGTCGGCAACCCGAGCGTGTGCACGTGTTCAGGCCCCAAGGCATCGACCGCGATGCAGGCCACAAGCGCACTGTCCACGCCCCCCGACAACCCCAGCTCAATATCGGTAAAGCCGCTCTTGCGCACATAGTCGCGCACGGCCGCCACAAGCGCCGCATAGAGTTCATCCACGGGATGGGGTGCAGCCGACGCCAAAGCGGGCAGTCGTGCCGACTTCAGGTCCTCAATGGCCACCGATCCAAAGTCCGCCTCAAAGGCCTTAAGGCGTAAAACAATCTGCCCTTTGGCATCCAGAACAAAGCTCCCCCCACTGAGCACGCGCGTGTCGTTGCCGCCCGCTTCGTTGACTACAAGGCACGGTATGCCGTAGTTGCGCGCGACCGCCGCCCAGCGCTCAGTGTGCAGACTGTCGCGACCGCGCACAAAGCGCTCGGCCCGGCTTGAAACGATAAGATCGAGCCTGCCGATCGGGGCAAAGGAGTCAACCTCTTCGAGACTGTTGCACAACGCAACGGACTGCCCGCAAATGCTCAGCACCTTCACGGGGATTGCGATGGAGTCGACCCTGCCTTGTGCCATCACCGTCCAGACTGATCCGACTTGAGCATCCCGACGGGCAAAAGCAATCGTGAGGCTCGGGGACAACTTCGCGACGTCCTGCGCCAGGCGACACAACCCCTCCTGCAGTCCGGATGCAAAATCGGCCGAGCGTTCCAGATCACCGCAGCCGGTGCCGGAAATCGCCGATTCGGGCAGCACAAGCAAATCTGCTCCCGCTGCCGTCGCCTTATCGACAGCCTCAAGAACGCGGCGAGCATTGCCGCGTATATCGGCGGCAGTGCTGTTGATCTGAGCACAGGCCACAATCACATCGTCGGCTGACATGGTTCCACAAACTCCTTGCATGGTTAAGCGGCCCGCTTGAGGAGCTGAGCGAGCCTGCACGTCGCCGCTAGTGTGACACAGCCGTGCGTTGTGCGGCATTGCCGAATTGTCTTACTTGATGCACGGTTGCAGCAAAAAAGCCAAAACACAATAAAAAACTCCCGTCGGAAAGCGGTGAATCGCACCGCTTCCCCGATCGGGAGTCGTTTGACACGGACTAACCGCGTCTTAGGCCGTCTTGGGCTTGACGTCCATGGATTCGTAACCGTGCACACCTTCCATGATGAGCTTTTCGGCTTCTTCAGGGCTCTTCCAGCCCTTGACCTTGACCCACTTGCCCGGCTCAAGATCCTTGTAGTGTTCGAAGAAGTGACGGATCTGATCGAGCACGTCGGCCGGAACGTCATCGGCGTTCTTCCACTTGGCGTAACGCTGGCAGACCTTGCTCACGGGCACGGCAAGGATCTTCCAGTCAATGCCGCCTTCGTCTTCCATCACCAGCACGGCGATGGCACGGCAGCGAATGACGGTGCCGGTCATCAGCGGGAAGGGCGTGAGCACGCACACGTCCACCGGGTCGCCGTCATCGGCAATCGTCTGCGGAATGTAGCCGTAGTTGCAGGGATAGTGCATGGCCGTTCCAACGAAGCGGTCCACGAACAGAGCGCCGGACTCCTTGTCGACTTCGTACTTGATGGGAGCGGAGTTGGCGGGAATTTCAACGATGACGTTAAAGTCGCGCGGCAGATCACGGCCGGCGGTAACACGGGCAAGACCCATTTTGTTTTTTCTCGATTAAAAAGTGTTCGGTTCAAAAGGCGCGGGCGGCTCGGCTCAAGGCACGACGAAAGAGCACCTGACGCCAAAGGGCGGTATTTTAAGGAAATTCTCCTGTCAGCACAAATGCTTCATCACGACGGCACGCACCTGATCGTCTTCGGCCCCGGTGATGTCGATCGACTGAAAGCCGGCTTCGGCAAGGCGGGCCGCACAGCGCGGATGAATGGTGATCGCCGTGCCGCGGGTAAACCATTCGCGGGCTTCGGGCACGGGACGGATGGCGTGTAAGAGTGCCGCCACCGCATCGGTACTGGTGACGTACACAATGGGCGCGGGTCCGTGCACGGCAACAGAAAGTTCAGAAATCTGCGCGGGCGTCAGTTCAATCGGCACGCGCACGTAGGCCGAAATCTTTTCTACATCGGCCCCCATGGCGGTGAGCTGTTCACTGAGCCACTCGCGGCCCGTCTGACCGCGGGCAATCAGCACACGGCGCGGAATCTGGGTGTTCTTGAGGATTTCAAACAGCGCTTCGGATCCCGAACTGGCTGCATCCCCCGTCGGGCAGACCACCTGCACATCGCTCCCCCAGGCGGCACGAATCACGCGAGCCGTCCCCTCGCCGACGGTGGCAAGCTTGAGGTGTTCGGGCCACTTCTGCACCCAGTGCGCCACGGCCGTGACGGCTGCCGGTGAAGCCATCACCACCATGTCGACATCGTCCAGATTGGCAAAGCGCTGTGCAACGGGCGCTTCGTCTTCAGGCAGCGTGATCGTAAAGGCCGGCCAGCGCCAGGCCTGAATGCCGTCGCCCCTGAGAACGTCGGCCAGACGATCATTTGCCGCCCCCGGGCGCATCAAAATCACGGGCTGATGAGTTGTGGCCATATCAACAAAATCCTTTCCTGTGGCTGTCTTTGACTTCATGGGGATTGTAAAGATCTTCTTTACAAAAAACCTCTCCGTACAAAACAAAGCCCGACACGGGTCGGGCACAGGAACAAGACAGACGGCCGCAGACAATGCCTACGGCGTCAGAGTGTCATTCATTGACGGGCGCGTTCGGCAAAAATCGCTTCCCAACGGGCCACCTGACGGCGCACCTGCTCGGGCGCGGTACCGCCGATGTGATTGCGTGCAGCGATGGAGCCTTCGAGCGTGAGCACGTCATAGACGTCTTCGGTAATGACGTCGCTGAACTCGCGCAGCTCTTGGAGCGAGAGATCGGCAATGTCGCAGGCGCGTTCGCTTGCCAGACGCACCACGCGGCCGACGATGTCATGCGCAGTACGGAACGGAACGCCGCGGCGGGCAAGGTAGTCGGCAAGGTCGGTCGCAGTGGGGTAACCCGAAGCGGCGGCCTGACGCATGCGTTCACGATTGGGCTCGACACCGGCCATCATTTCCACGAAGGCGCGCAGCGTGTCCTTGACCGTGTCGATGGCGTCGAACACGGGTTCCTTGTCTTCCTGCAGATCCTTGTTGTAGGCAAGAGGCAGGCCCTTCATGAGCATGGCCATGGTGACAAGGTCGCCCACCACGCGAGAGCACTTGCCGCGGGCCGTTTCGGGCACGTCGGGGTTCTTCTTCTGCGGCATGATCGACGAGCCGGTGGTGAAGCGGTCGGGCAGCTTGATGAACGAGAAGCTCTGGCTCATCCAGTAGACGAGCTCTTCGGACAGACGCGAGATGTGAATCATCACAAGGCTCGCGGCCGAGGTGAATTCGATGGCGAAGTCACGGTCGCTCACCGCGTCGAGCGAATTCTGCGCTACGGCTTCGAAACCGAGCAGGCGGGCACTCTGTTCGCGATCGATCGGATAGGTCGTGCCGGCCAGGGCGGCAGCGCCGAGAGGCGAGCGGTTGACGCGACGGCGCAGATCGCTCATGCGTTCGCGGTCGCGCTCAAACATTTCCACGTAGGCAAGCATGTGGTGGCCGAAGGTGACGGGCTGGGCAACCTGCATGTGCGTAAAACCCGGCATGATGGTGTCGGCTTCCTTGGCGGCCTGGGCAACGAGCACTTCCTGCAGGTGGCAGAGCAGGCCGATGATTTCGTCGATTTCGGTGCGCAGGTAAAGGCGCACGTCGGTAGCCACCTGGTCGTTGCGGCTGCGGCCCGTGTGCAGGCGCTTGCCGGCGTCGCCGATAAGCTGCGTCAGACGCGCTTCGATGTTCAGATGCACGTCTTCGAGTTCGAGTTGCCAAAGGAACTTGCCGGTGCGGATTTCGTCGGCAATCTGGTTCATGCCGCGTTCGATGTCGGAGAAATCCTTTTCGGAAATCACGCCGCAGGTGGCGAGCATGCGGGCGTGCGCAAGCGAGCCGGCGATGTCGGCCATGGCCATGCGCTTATCAAAGCTCACGGACTGCGTGTATCGGAGCACGAACTCGGCAACGGGTTCGGAGAATCGACCGGACCAGGCTTCCTTCTTGGCGTGCAGCGGGTCGGCGGAATGGTTGTGCTGGTTGTGCTCTTGCGTCATAGTTGTGTCTTTTGTTGGATACGGAGCGGAACGCGTAGCTTTTCGGGCTCCCTGCCCCGAAAGCGTCCCGAGGTCACCGCCCTCTTATCAAGAGGACTTGCGGGAAATTATGAATGTTATCAAACCACCGTCGGATTGAGTGACTTGCCGATGAATATTTTTTCCTCGACAAACGGCTCCCCGCGGCGAGCCCGTCCGCACTCTTAAGCGCGGCGCAATGGTCGGTTTGTTACAATCGACCAATTTGGTACACGGCCCGTAAGCGGCCCGTGCTTTTGACTGCAACCATATTCCTAACACCATGTCCGAACTTCAAAGCTGCGTGATCGCCACGCGCGAAAGCCCTCTTGCCATGTGGCAGGCCCTGCATGTGCAGGCTCTGATGCGCAAACAGTATCCTCAGGCCAGCGTCGAGATCCTGGGGATGACCACCCGCGGCGACCAGATCCTCGACCGCACCCTCTCGAAGGTCGGCGGCAAGGGCCTGTTCGTCAAGGAGCTCGAAACGGCCATGATGAACGGCCAAGCCCAGCTTGCCGTGCATTCGCTCAAGGATGTGCCGATGGAGCTGCCCGAAGGGTTCGCTCTTGCAGCCATCAGCGAACGCGAAGATCCGCGCGATGCCTTTGTAAGCCCCAAGTACGCTTCGCTTGACGAAATGCCCGCCGGCAGCAAGGTGGGGACGGCCAGCCTGCGCCGCGAGCTGATGCTGCGCGCCCGCTACCCGCACCTCAAGGTCGAATCGATCCGCGGCAATGTCGGCACGCGCCTTTCCAAGCTCGATCGGGGCGACTACGACGCACTCGTCATGGCCGGCGCCGGCCTCAAGCGTCTCGGTCTGTCCGAACGCATCCGCATGCTCCTTGATCCGTCGGTGAGCCTGCCCTCGCCCGGGCAGGGGGCGCTCGGCATCGAAGTGCCCTCCTCGCGCGCCGACATCATTGAAGCCGTGCAGTTTTTGAATGACCCCGTCACGCGTGCCTGCACGCTCGCCGAACGCGCCGTCTCCACGGCTCTGGGCGGCTCGTGTCAGGTGCCGCTTGCCGCCTACGCCATTGTCGAGGCCGGTGAGCTGTGGCTGCGCGCCCATGTGGGCGACCACCGCACCGGTGAAATGATCGCTACCGAAGCTCGCGGCCCCATGGCCGACTGGAAGGCGGTTGCCGATCAGGCCGTCGCGCAGCTGCGCGAACTCGGCGCCGACGCTCTTCTTGCCAAAGTGCTCGCTGAAACCGCCTGCTGATCGCCTCAAGCGTCGTCGGCAAACGACGCAGGCAACTGATTAAAGCGCTCCAACCTACGGGCTCGGAGCGCTTTTTCTTAGGGGCAAACACTTAAATCAGGCCATAAAAAACAATGCTCTAAGATCAATCTCTTAGCAAATCATGCTTATTGAGGTAAGCACCCTATCGCTCAGGGACTTAAAATTAGTTGTGGTCAAATGAGCCTCCAAGAGATTTACCGGAGGTCACATGCGCACCTACAACACTTATGACATTGACTGGGACGACGTGTACGACGCTTGGAAGCGATCCGGCATGTCCCGGCGACAGTTCCAGTACAGCGAGCACTTTGCAAAATTCATCCGCCAGTGCGGGATGCCGAGCGAAGACACTGTCCGCACACGCCTACGCAGCGTCCGCGACCGCCGTGGCGCAAATTACGTTCCCCCTGCTGAGACTAAGCTCGATCCCATCGAGTTCGATCTCACCGAGCCGGTCCGAGTCTTTCACCTCGACGAGAAAAAGCTCTGCGAGCTTGCCGATCGAATGACGGATAAACGGACCGAGGGTCGTCTGCGCCGTGTGATCATGCACCTGCCTGGCGGTCGCAGGATGGAGTTCGACTCGCAAAATGCCGAACTCTTTGCCCTGAAGGTCCTCTTCTGTATGGAGCAGGCCGCATGAGCCTCAATCTGAAGGGGTATCGGTTAAACCTTGTTTTCGCTCCGGGCAATATGCGTTGCGGTTTTCCCGGGTTGTCTCTCTTGGCTCAGCGTTGCGTCGGCATCGATGTCCGCAACTGCAAAGACTGTGTGATCTTCGTGTCCAAAGACAGGTGCCAACTCAAAATGATCTGGGCCGACGACAAGGGCGGCTTCCTGCTGACACGACGGCTCGATCGAGGACGCTTTCAGGAGATTCTGGCCCGCATTGATGATGGCGAAGGGATGCAGCTGACGATCGGCATGTTCAACAAGTACCTTGACGGCGGCACCATTCAGAGTGTCCGCACGGATTATTTTCA
>CAMAHM010000045.1 GCA_945834535.1 uncultured Sutterella sp.
AGGCGTGACAGAAATTCAACAACTCAACAGCACCACGAAATCAGGTTTAGCCGTTTAGAACCTGATGTCCTTAACAGAATCCGGGGCACCGGAAACCAACGTTGTGTTCCCGGCAAAAGCCCCCTCCAAAGCCTTGTAGGCTTGGAATGCTTCTTCGGGGGAGGAATAATAGTTCCTGCTCTCGGAGAAGGAATATCCCTGGTCAGCCGAACCATTCACATAGAAACCCGTAGTGCTGTCGCCCCACTTGTAGATGTTCCCCAACGAGCTGCTCGTTGTCGAGTCCTGAATCAGCATGGCACCCGGCGCCCCGGCTGTGGGGCTGACCACTCCAATAAGACCCACTGCGTATTGCGTTGTTCCATCTTTGAGCTGTTGCGCCTGAATGAAAGGGACGCGTTGATTACGTAACCCACTGATGTCGTGCTCCGTCCAGAAAACATTCGTTTGGGAGACATTTTGAACAACGCGCCAATACCCGACATCACCCTCCCACCCGAGTGAATCCATCAGAGCATCAAAGGCCACCTTTGCCTGATCACGAATATGAGGAGCGGACGGTGAATTGCTCTGCTCATAGGAACCCACAACCCCGGCTCCACCATTGCCGATTGCTCCGATCGATTTGAAACCGTTAAGCGCCGAGGTAACATCAATCGCATCCGTACACTTGGCCAAAAAGAGCCTGCCGTGCGGACCGCCCGAAAGCGCCTTGCCGTCAAAATAAGCCGTCACGAGCGTGGGTGAGCCGTTGGTAAGAAGTTTTCCGATCGAAAGCGTCACATCTCCGAACACCTTGCCTTGGGCGTTCGTGGCGTCGGCGATCTTGCCGCTCGGAAGTGCCAGATCCGCGTTGACGGCAGCCGCCGCCTTGATGCAGTCGCCGTCGGCTAGAAGCTGCTGACCGAAATACGCATTGATGCGTGCCTGCGCCTCTGCAATTGCCGCATCTGCCGCACGCAGACGCGACTCTTCCTGAAGATCGAAGTACTTGGGCACTGCAACGGCAGTTAGGATGCCCAAAAGCACCAGCACCATGCAGATTTCAATGAGAGTAAAGCCGGCTTCGGTCCGGCGCGGGAAGAAATGGGCAATCATGTCGGTCGGTGGGAAAGACGGCAAAAGGCCGCATTGTACGGGCGTTTGATTGGTCCGCTCTTTGAGTTTTCCCGTGGTCTGAAATACAATCGTTGGCAGTTTTTCCAATTAGAACTGCCTCAAGCCAATCGCGTCCACTGCGAGGGGCGGGCGTATCAACGTAAAGGAAGATGAAGTGGCTAATGTTCAACGTCGCACGCTGATCGGCGCTGCCGCAGCGGTTTCCGTCGTCGGCCTCCCTCTGCCGACTCTGGCCCAAACGGGCACCTCCAACAACCCCATCCGCATTGTCGTCCCCTATCCGCCCGGCGGCCCTCTTGACGTCTCGGCCCGTGCCATCGCCGAAGCCGTGTCCGATGAGCTCGGCAACGTCATCGTCGACAACCGTCCCGGCGCCGGCGGTAACCGCGGCGTAACGTACCTGGCACAACAAAAGCCCGACGGCATGACGATGTGTGTGGGCGCCGTGGCCACGCACGCAGTCAACCCGAATCTTTTCAAAAAGCTCCCCTACGATCCGATCAAGGACTTTGAGCCCGTCACGCTCATTGCGCACGTGCCCAACGTTCTCGTCGTGACGCCCGCCTTCCGCGACAAGTACAACATTCGTTCCGTGGCCGATCTCGTCGCCTACTGCCGCAAGAACCCCGACAAGCTCAACTACGCTTCGGGCGGCAACGGCTCGGCCGGCCACATGGCAGGCGAACTGCTTAAGTCGCAGGCCCGCATCAAGGTCGTGCACGTGCCCTATCAGGGCGCCGCAGCCGCCAAGCTCTCGGTGCTTTCGGGGCAAACCGACTTCATGTTCGACAATCTCGCTTCGGCCACAGCCAACATCCGCGACGGCAAGTTCGTGCCGCTGGCCGTGACCACGTCGACCCGCGCCAAGGCTCTGCCTGACGTGCCGACCATGATCGAGTCCGGCGTCGCGGGCTTCGACATCTCTACCTGGTACGGGCTCTTCGTGCCCGCCAAGACGCCCGCCAAGACGGTGAACCGCCTCAATCGCGTCATCACCGCGGCTCTTAAGAGCGACAAGATGAAGGAACGTCTTGCCAAGCTTGGCGGTGAGTCGGCTCCATGCTCACCGGCCGAGTTCTCCAAGCTCATTAAGCTTGAGCTCGCCAAGTATGCGCGAATCGTCAAGGTTTCGGGCGCACGCGTCGACTGACGCACTGCTTACCCGCTCCTAAATGCGCAGGCACCGGATCGTCCGCTCGGACGGTCCGGTGTTTTCGGCACAAGGCGCCCCGACGTCCGAATGCGGCAGCCGCTTCTCAACATCAAGCTTTTCGTTTTCATGTCAGCCTTCAAAAGCAAGGACTTCTGGTCGGGCATTCTGTTTGTTTTGACCGGAATCTTTTTCATCGTTTTTGCCCAGGAGCACGAACTCGGTTCGGCCTCCCGCATGGGCCCGGCCTATTTCCCGACCCTGCTGGCGGGCATTATGTCCTGTCTGGGTGCCGTCATTTCCCTGCGTGCGCTGCTTACCAAAAAGCGCTCCGAGGCGGATGCGGTTGAACCGTTTCGCTGGCGCATTCTTGTGCTCGTTCTCGGGTCGGTCTTCATTTTCACGATGCTGCTTGCCTGGTGCGGTCTGATGATTTCTTTGGCGGCCATGGTTGCCGTCGCCGCGCTTGCCGATCCCGCAAGCCGCGTCAAGGAGACCGTCATTCTGATTGCGGTTCTGGATCTTCTTGCCTACGTGATTTTTGTTTACGGCATCGGTCTGATCGTTCCCGTCTGGCCGTCTTTGGCCGCGCTGGGGCTGTAAGGGAAGGGCCGCGCCATGGATCTTATTGCCAATCTTGCACTCGGTTTTGAAGCCGCCCTGTCACTGCAGAATCTCTTTTACTGCCTTGTCGGCGTCACCATCGGTACGCTCATCGGCGTGCTGCCCGGCATGGGGCCCGTCGCCACCGTCGCGATGCTGCTGCCTGCGACCTACGCCATCGATCCGTCGGGAGCTCTCATCATGCTCGCGGGCATCTATTACGGTGCGCAGTACGGCGGATCGACCACGGCCATTCTCGTCAACATTCCCGGCGAAGCGGCGGCGGTCGTGACCTGCATCGACGGCCACAAAATGGCCAAAAGGGGACGCGCAGGCGCCGCACTCGGCATCTCGGCCATCGGCTCTTTCGTGGCCGGGTGCTTTGCGACGCTTTTGATTGCCGCCTTTGCGCCACCCCTCACGGAGCTTGCGTTCCGCTTTGGCCCGGCCGAGTATTTCAGCCTCATGGTGCTCGGCCTCATCGGCGCCGTGGTGCTTGCCACGGGCTCTCTCGTCAAGGCAATCTGCATGATTCTTCTTGGTCTTCTGCTGGGCGTTGTCGGCACGGACGTCAACTCGGGCGCCATGCGCTTTACGTTCGGGCTGGATGAACTGCAGGAAGGCATCGACTTTGTGGCGCTGTCGATGGGCATCTTCGGCTTTGCCGAAATCATGAAGAACCTTGAACTCGGGGAAAAGCGCAGCTTCGTGCCCGGCAAGGTTAAAAACATTCTGCCCACGCGGCGCGATCTCAGGGAAAGTGCCGGCCCCATTGCCCGCGGCACGATTCTGGGGTCGCTTCTGGGCGTGCTGCCCGGGGGCGGTGCGCTTTTGTCGTCCTTTGCAAGCTACACGGTTGAAAAGAAGCTGGCCGGTGAAAAAGCCGATCCGCCCTTTGGCGAAGGCAACATCCGCGGTGTCGCGGGCCCCGAGTCGGCCAATAACGCCGGCTCACAGACTTCCTTTATTCCGATGCTCACGCTCGGCATCCCGTCCAACGCCGTCATGGCTCTCATGATCGGCGCCATGATGATCCACGACATTGTCCCGGGGCCGCAGGTGATGGCCACCGATCCGTCGCTCTTTTGGGGACTGATTGTCTCGATGTGGATCGGTAATGTGATGCTGGTTATTTTGAATCTGCCGATGATCGGCGTGTGGGTGCAGCTTCTGCGCGTGCCCTATCGCTGGCTCTATCCGGCTATTCTCGTGTTTTGCTGCATCGGCGTCTTTTCGATCAACGTCAACGTGTGGGACGTCTGGGTCACGATCTTCTTCGGCTTTGTCGGCTACCTCTTTGTCAAGCTCGACTGTGAACCCGCTCCCCTTGTGCTCGGCTTCATTCTCGGCCCGATGATGGAGGAAAACCTGCGCCGTGCCCTGCTCCTGTCGCGCGGCGATCCGTCGATCTTCTTTACGAGTCCCATTTCCTGCGGCTTTTTGATCACGGCGCTCGTGCTCGTCGTCATGGTGGCGGCGCCCGCCATCCGCAAAACCCGCGAAACGGCCTTCCGCGAAGACTGACGCAGACTTCGCATTCTTTTAGGAAGCGGTCCGAATGCATGTTCGGGCCGCTTCGCTTTTTGTTGTCCGCCCGCAAATTGGGCTATCGTGTGCATCCGTTGCCGATTTTGTTTTTCCCCTCCCATGACCAACGCCAGCCTGCAGGCCTCCTTTGTACTCGATGAACCCGTCCTGTCCGCGGACGAGACGCTCGTGCGTCTTGCCGATCCGTTTACGACGGCGCCGAGCAAAAGAATGCTTAGGGCCAAGGCCGAGTGCATCGCCCGAGGGCTGGTGCCCGAGCGCTTTGCCGGACGCGCGGGGCTCGCGCTCATTGCCGAAGGCGCATGCGTACGGGCGCTCCTTGCGCTCGAACCCTCGCCCAAGCACTACTACTGGCAAAAAAGCCGACTCTCGGCTGACCGCCTGTGGCCCGGCATGCGTGCCGACGAAGTGCCGGCCGTGGCACTCACGGATGCTGCGGGGAACACAAAGACGCTCGCCGAGAGACTCGACGAAATTTTCGAACCCTTCCCTGCGCGCGACTATCACCGAGGCGGCAAAGAGCAGGAAGTGCGGCGCGGTTTGTGGCGTCGGGCGCTCACAGACGCGCTCACAAGTCCCTCGGTGGTTCTCGCAGAACGAATCAACACCCTCCACAAGGAGGCCAAACTTTTGGAACTGGCCGAATGGTGGTGCGGCCGCTCACCGACGTTTGAGCCTCGCTTTGACGGCACCTTCTACGCCCCGCGCTCAGGGGCGCGCTTTTGGCTTGAGTGGATGCTCGCGGGCCGCGGATTTGAAGGCAGCACACCGCTGCAGAACCCTGACAGTCTGCCCGCGCCCGACATTCTTTACGAGGACGACGCGCTTGTCGTCATCAATAAACCCACCCGTCTGAGTTCGGTGCCGGGCGTGCGCGAAACGGCCTCGGCCAAAATGGCACTCGATCGGATTTACGGCGAAGTGTTCGTCGTGCACCGACTCGATCTGGATACCTCGGGCATTCTTGTTTTTGCCAAGCACAAACAGGCGCTCGTGCACCTCAACGAAAGTTTTCGCGAACGCGTCACGCAAAAGCACTATGTGGCGAGGCTCGAAGGCGACTGGCCCGAAGAGATGCCCGAAACGGGCACGATCGACATGGCGCTTGCCCTCAACTGGCTCGATCGCCCGCGTCAGTGCGTGCTGCTCGAAGACTTCGGCGGCAAGCGCTCGGTCACCGACTACGCGCTTATGGAACGCGTACAGACGCGCTCGGGCACCAAGGCTCTTGTCAAACTCATGCCCGAGACGGGACGCACGCATCAGCTGCGTTTGCACTGCGCCATGGGCCTTAAACGCCCCATCGACGGCGATCCCTTCTACGGCCGCCTGGGACTGATGGGTGAAACAAAGGCCACACGCCTTTGTCTGCACGCAGCCTTTCTTTGCTTTCCGCACCCGACAAGCAACCGCACGGTTGCTTTCGAGTGCCCGCCCGATTTCGGCGATTTTTAGTGTGCTTCAGCGGTCAAACCCGCAAACACTTCGGCGGCCCATTTGCCGTCCACAATCATGCCTTCGGGCAGATTGCTGATCGAAGCCTTCACCCGATCGTGCATGGCGCGGTCAAAGTCCTGCGCTCCGAGAAGTTCGGTTTTGTCGTCGTAGGCAAGCACAAGCTGTCGCTCGCCCTCGCGGTAGTAGCGCACATGATCGATCGGCATACCTGCTGCGCGGCCGTGCTCGCGGGCCACGTGCTTCATGAGCTCAACAACACGGTCGTCCAGACCGTCGGCCAGGATCATGAGCTTTTCAATGAAGTCGCTCATCTGGGCCGTAAAGCGCAGCGTAAAGGGTTCTCCCCTGACGCCCGATGAATCGGCAATGGCGTCGGCCAAATGCAGATCGTCCTCAAGATAGGGGCGAATCGTCTTTTCATTAAGTTCGTCGGCACTCGAGGGCAGGTAGTGCAGTATGGCGCGGCGCACGGTGCTCACCAGCACAAAGGGATATTCGAGTTCGACTTCAGCCGAACAGTGCGGGCACTTGACCGTCGTGAGGTTGCCTTCGGAGGCGGCAGCCGCCGCTTCATGGTTTTCCTCCACGACAAGCGTGCGCCAGCGTCTGGCCTCAAAAGTCTTCCCGCACTGCGGGCAGGTAACGGTCGCGGTAGTAAAGCGGCTGTGCGTCATAAGTGGCCTTCAAATCAAAGCATCAGTGGGTGCGCCCAAAACGGCGCAAGTGCGGGCATTGTATCGCCACTTGCGCGCACGCCCAGGCTTTTGTCGGGCCGCTCCGCCTGACTTTAAGGCGATGCGCAAGCCAGAGTCGTTGATTTGCCGTGGGTTTGTTCGCGCAAAGGAACCCAGTTGCAGTATGATTCGACCTTCCATTGTTTGCATTGCTCTCCTCGCTGATGCGCTCTATCGGGCACTGCCCGAAGGTGCTGCAGGGAGCTCAACTTTCTAAATGCCGTCAGACATCGAACACCCTCAACCGGAACCCGGACCGAATTTTTTCCTTCAACCGCGGAGCACCGTCCATGCGCGCCGCCGTTGAGAACACACTTCACGCCATTTGGGCGCACCGTGGGCCCGCTGCGTGCCTGCTTTATCCTCTCTCGCTCATCTACCGTGCTGTGGCGCGTTCGCGTGCCAAGGCCGTCACGCCCGTTGAACTGCCCGTTCCGGTTATCGTTGTCGGCAATATCTACGTGGGCGGCACAGGCAAAACGCCGATCACGATCGAACTGACGCGCGTGTTGCGTCAGGCCGGCTTCGTGCCCGGCGTCATCAGCCGCGGCTACGGACGCGCTGCCGAACACGTGCGTTTGGTCGACGACGCGTCCCCGGCTTCCGAAGTGGGCGATGAACCCCTTCTTATTGCACAGAAGTCGCAGGTTCCCGTGGCTGTCGGCCGCGACCGCATTGCCGCCGCGCGTCTTCTGTTGTCTGAGCATCCTGACGTCAACGTCATCATCAGCGATGACGGGCTGCAGCATGCGCGTCTTGCCCGTGACGTGGAAATCGCCGTGGTGGGAGCGCGCGGTCTCGGAAACGGTTGGACTTTCCCTGCCGGTCCCTTGCGTGAAGCACCTTCGCGCCTTGATACGGTCGACGCCATTATTCTGAACGCTACCAGCGACACCTTTGCCAGCCGCACGCCTCGCTTTGCCGCTTCGAGTCAGCTCGGCGCGGCCGTCAATCTGGCCACCGGCGAGCGTCGCTCACTCGACGATCTGGCACACCGCATCGCTGAAAAAGAAGCCAAAACGCTCTCTGCTGCCGGCATCGCCGCGCCCGAGCGCTTTTTCAGCATGCTTGCGGCGCACGAAATTCAGGGCGACACGCTCGCGCTCGGGGACCATTTTGATTTTGCCGTCAATCCGTTTGCCAGCTGCAAGGCCGACGTGATCTTCGTCACCGGCAAGGATGCCGTCAAAATTCGTCAGAATCCCGAGCTTGCCGCCGATGCTCGCATCTGGTCGGTCGACCTTGAGCTGCAGCTCGATCAGTACTTCGTGCAGTTTGTCGTCGAAAAACTTGCCGAAGCGGCTCAGGCCAAGCACATCGACATCGTCCCCGTGGCCGAACAGATTACGCATTAAGCATATAAGTTCGCGGCCCGCAAACTCGAGTCAAAGGATTTTCCCATCATGGATTCGCGTCTTACCGAAGTTCTTGTCTGCCCGATCTGCAAGGGCCCCCTCTTTCTGTCACGCACCGACGCGCGCACGGAGTTGCATTGCGCCAAGTGCGCCAAAGGCTATGCCGTCGAGGGCGACATCCCCGTCATGCTCGAAAAGGAAGCGCGTGATCTGACGGCCGAAGAAGTCGAGGCTGCCCGCATCCGCCCTGCGGCCTGACAGGCAGACTTTGCACCAAGGAGTTTTTTATGAGCTTTACGGCACTCATTCCTGCCCGCATGCGATCGACCCGACTGCCCAACAAGCCGCTCGCAGACATTCTTGGCAAACCCATGGTGGTGCGTACCGCCGAGCGTGCGCTTGCCGCGGGTGCCGACCGCGTGGCCGTTGCCTGTGACGATGCTGCCATCGTCGATGCGTGCCGCGAACACGGGATTGAAGCGCTTCTTACAAACCCCAATCACCCGACGGGAACGGACCGTCTGAGTGAAGCCGTGCAGATGCTCGGCCTTGCCGATGACGATGTCGTCGTCAACGTGCAGGGGGACGAGCCGCTCATTGACCCGGCCGTCATCCGCGCCGTGGCTGAAGACTTGCTGCAGGCCCCTGACTGCGCAATGGCCACTGCCGCCCATCCTATTGCCGACACCGCGCACTTTCTTAACCCCAACGTTGTCAAGGTTGAACTTGACGCCACCGGCAGGGCGCTCACGTTTTCACGTGCTCCGCTGCCCTGGCCGCGCGACGCCTTCAAAAACGGTCCTGTGGAGTTGCCTGCGGATCTTCCCGTTTATCACCACATCGGCCTGTACGCCTACCGCGTGGGGTTCCTGCGCCGCTTCCCGACCCTGACGCCCGCGCCCATTGAAAAGGCGGAAAGTCTCGAGCAGTTGCGTGCCCTGTGGCACGGCTACCGCATTCACGTCATGGTGCTCGACGCACAGCTTCCTGCCGGCGTTGACACGCCGGCCGACCTTGAGCGCGTGCGTGAAGTCCTCGCTGAAAAGGTCGAGCATTAAGCCACATGCCTTTCTTGGATGAACGCCCGATTTGTCGGGCGTTTAGGCGTTGTGGATCACCTTCTCGATACACTCGATGCAAGGCGGCGCTTTGCGTTAGAATTATTTAGTTACGAATCCCGCCCGTTGACGCCCTTGTGTCAGTGTGCGTGCGGGATGCCTCTATTTGTTTTGTTCAGCTAACAACCCGGAGCATTCAACATGCGTTTGATTCTCATCGGACCGCCCGGTGCCGGCAAGGGCACGCAGGCCGCCTACATCAAAGAACACTACGGTATTCCCCAGATCTCGACGGGCGACATGCTTCGCGCCGCCGTCAAGGCCGGTACCGAGCTCGGCAAGGCTGCCAAGGTGATCATGGATCAGGGCGGACTGGTGAGCGACGACATCATCATCGGTCTTGTCAAGGAGCGTCTCCAGGCCGACGACTGCAAGAACGGTTTCCTCTTCGACGGCTTCCCGCGCACGATTCCGCAGGCCGAGGCCCTCAAAGCCGCCGGCGTGCCGATCGACTTTGTGCTCGAAATCGCCGTGCCCGACTCTGAAATTGTCGAACGCATGTCGGGTCGCCGCGTGCACCAGCCCTCGGGCCGTTCGTACCACATCAAGTACAACCCGCCCAAGGTTGAAGGCAAGGACGACGTCACCGGGGAAGATCTCGTGCAGCGCGACGATGACCGCGAGGAAGTCGTTTTGAAGCGTCTGGGCGTGTACCACGCGCAGACCGAAGCGCTCGTGAAGTTCTACAGCGATCTGGCCGCTTCGGGCGACGCCACGGCTCCCAAGTACCGCTCGGTCTCGGGCATCGGTGCCATTGAAGCGATCCGCGACAGCATCTTCGAGGCGCTCAAGTAACTTTTTCCAACCCCACGCCGTCCCGATCCCCTCGTTCGGAGCGGCGTGTTTATGTCCAACGCACGGACCGGGAACGTCCGCGCGGCAGTCGTTTCTCAACGAAGCGGCACGCGTGCGACGAGCTCTCTGTCCAGGAGTTTTCTAACTATGTCTACCGCCCTTCTTCTTGCCATCGGCGCCGGGCTTGTGGCCGTGATCTTCGGCCTCGTCTCCCGCGCCTGGGTCCTTGCCAAGGATCCCGGCAACGCCCGTATGCAGGAAATTTCGGCCGCCATCCAGCAGGGTGCCCAGGCCTACCTCACCAAGCAGTACACGACGATCGGTATCGTCGGTGCCATCCTCTTTGTCATCATCGCCCTCGTGCCCGCTCTGGGCGTGAAGACCGCCATCGGCTTTCTGATCGGTGCCGTTCTGTCGGGCGCCTGCGGCTTCATCGGCATGAACGTGTCCGTCAAGGCCAACGTGCGTACCGCTCAGGCTGCCGCCAACGGCATTGAACAGGCTCTCAACGTTGCCTTCAAGGGCGGCGCCATCACCGGCATGCTCGTCGTCGGCCTCGGCCTTCTGGGCGTTGCGGGCTACACCTTCGTGCTTTTGCAGATGGGCGGCGACGCCGGTCTGTACGGCGCCATCAAGCCCCTGATCGGTCTTGCCTTCGGTTCGTCCCTGATCTCGATCTTCGCCCGTCTGGGCGGCGGCATCTTCACCAAGGGTGCCGACGTCGGTGCCGACCTTGTGGGTAAGGTCGAAGCCGGCATTCCCGAAGACGATCCCCGCAACCCCGCCGTGATCGCCGACAACGTCGGCGACAACGTGGGCGACTGCGCCGGTATGGCTGCCGACCTTTTCGAAACGTACGCCGTGACCCTCATCGCCACGATGATGATCGGTGCTCTTTCGACCACGGGCGACGCCATGCGTCTGGTTGAATACCCGCTCGTGCTCGGCGCCGTGTCGATCATCGCTTCGATCATCGGCACCTTCTTCGTGAAGTACATCCCGGGCAAGAAGATCATGACCGCTCTGTACCGCGGTCTGATCGCCGCCGGCGTCATCGCCGCTGCTGCCTTCTGGTTCGTGGGCGACTTCGTCTTCACGGACGCTTCGCAGCTTCCCGAAGGCGTCAGCAAGGTTGCCCTCTTTAGCGCCGCTCTGATCGGCCTCGTGCTCACCGGCCTCATGGTCGTCATCACCGAGTACTACACCGGCACCGAATACAAGCCCGTGCAGGACGTTGCCAAGGCTTCGACCACCGGTCACGGCACCAACATCATCGCCGGCCTGGCCGTGTCGATGAAGTCGACCGCCTACCCGGTTCTGGCCGTCGTCGTGGCCATCCTGGTGAGCTATATGCTTGCCGGCCTGTACGGCATCGCCATCGCCGCCACCAGCATGCTGACCATGGCCGGCATCGTTGTGGCCCTTGACGCCTACGGTCCCATCACCGACAACGCCGGCGGCATTGCCGAAATGAGCGAACTTGATGAAAAGGTTCGTGCCGTCACCGATCCGCTGGACGCCGTGGGCAACACCACCAAGGCCGTCACGAAGGGTTACGCCATCGGCTCAGCCGGTCTTGCGGCCCTCGTGCTCTTTGCCGACTACACCCACGCCCTCAAGCAGACCTTCAACACGGACTTCACGTTCGACCTGTCGAACCCGTCCGTCATCGCCGGCCTCATCATCGGCGGTCTGATTCCCTACCTCTTCGGTGCCATGGCCATGGAAGCCGTGGGCCGCGCTGCCGGCAGCGTTGTGATTGAAGTGCGCCGTCAGTTCAAGGAAATCAAGGGCATCATGGAAGGCA
>CAMAHM010000046.1 GCA_945834535.1 uncultured Sutterella sp.
TCGGTCGAAACGGGCTTTTGCAAAATGACGGGCAGACTCTGACCCGTATTGTCGGGATTGAGACACAGCGTACGGTAGGCGTGTCGGATTTCGTCTTCGCTCACGGCTGTGAGCAGCACGCAAGGAAAGTGTCTGCCCGCCCCCATACGCACGGAAAAGATGACTTCCAGCCCGGTGCTCATTTCATCTCCGAGGTTGTAGTCCGACAAAAGCGCGGTCAGATTGCCTTTTTGCGCATGCTCGATCATGGCCTCGACAAACGTCTTGTCGGGCGTGCGCGCCGACAGAACCGTTGCGCCCCAGCTCGTCAGAATGCTGCCGACGGCTTCGCGCACAATGTCGTTGTCTTCCAAAAGACCGACCACGCCGCGCAGATCAAGATCCATCGTGATGGGCAGCCCCGAAGCCGCCGCACCGCCCGCTTCACTCGTTGCTCCGTCAAAGATGAGGCGAAACACCGAGCCGCGCCCCACTCGGCTGCCGACAGTCACCGCAAGCCCGAGCTTTTTGGCCAGACCGATCACGATCGAAAGCCCGAGTCCGTACCCCTGCTGGCCCTGTTTTCCGGAGCGGCCGCGATAAAAGGCATCGAAAATTCTGCCGCGCTCTTCGGGCGCGATACCCGGTCCCTGGTCGTAGACCCCGACGCTCAGACGGCCGTCGCGCAGGCGCCGCGCACCAAGCACCACGCGGCCGCCGGGGCGCGTCGTGTAGCCGATGGCGTTCGTGATGAGATTGCGCAGGATGCGTGTGACGAGCACGGGGTCCGTGTGCACGGTCACAGGAAGCGGCCGCGTTGAAAACTGCAGGCCCTTGACCGCCGCCACAGGCGCAAAATCGCGCTCAAGGTCGGCAAAGAGCGCATCGAGCCGCACGTCCTCATTTTTGACTTCTACGTGCCCCGTTTCGATGCGGGAGACTTCCAGAATCTGTTCGACCAGCGTGGAAATGCTTTTGGCTGCGGCCGAAAGCTGTTCGACGATGGGGCGGTTGGCGTCGTTCGTCTGCATCTGCAGAATCTGCAGATAAATGCCCATGGCCTGCAAAGGCTGACGCAGGTCGTGATTGGCACCCGCAAAAAACTGCGCACGGCGGGCACTGGCCGCCGCCGTGGCGCGGCGGGCACTTTCGGCGAGTGTTTTTTCGCTTTTCAGACGCGCCACCAGACGCTCGTTCTGCACTTCCCGCATCACCGCGGTCGTGACGATGTTGTTGAGTTGGCGGCCGCAGTAGAGCACGAAGACAAGAAGCACAAGCAAAATGCCGCCCGTCGACAGGCTCCCGACGTCGTAAGCCGCAGCAAGCGTCACCACCATGGGTGCCAAAGAGAGCACCATCACCACCGTCAGACTCGGAATCCAGCACGAAAACGCGGGCCACGAGGCAAAGGTCACGGCCACGATGACGCTCACGAGCACGATGAGGTTAATCGTGTCTTTGGTTGCAAGAAATGCCGATCCTGCAAAGCCCCAGACGGTCCCCGTCATGGCCGCGTACAGCATCCAGCGTTTAATCCAGTTGCGCACATGCGCTTCGCGTTCGGTGTCGGCCTGAAACTGTCGGCGCAAAATGCCCCAGGCCCAGACGCTCGCACACACGGCCGCCAGCCAGGCCACCAGCATGGGGCGGTTCAGACTGTGCCAAAAACGCGCCACGATCACACAGGCTGCAATCATCTGCCCCAGAATAGACACCGGGTGCAGACGCAGCGACATCTTGATCTGTTCGACCAAAAGGCGCGCGCTGATCGAACGCGAATCCCCGAAGAAAAAGCGCCGCAGCGCCAGCGTCATCGATTCAATGGACATGGCTAAAACCACCAAAGCGGTCCGTTGGGTGTTTGAGCGCCCGGCACCTCTGCGGGTACGGGCACCTGCGGGCACTCAAGGGTCAGCATCCCCTCTTCAAGGCTCACTCGTGCCTGTACGCCCACGGGAAGCATCAGCGTGTCCTCGACATGCCCGAAATGCAGGCCCGAAGCTACGGGAAGGCGTGAGCGCGAGCGAAGATCGCTCAGAGCGTCGGCCAGACGATAGCCGAGCGCGCCGGGCGCGGCGTACCGATCGGAGCCCGTAAAAAGCCCCGTGAGTACGGCGGTTTGTCGCGCCAGAACCCCTGCCAGCTCAAGCTGCGTGAGCATGCGGTCAATCCTCCAGGCAGGCTCATTGACATCCTCAAGAAACAGGATACCGCCCTCGATGCAAGGGAACCAGGGTGTCCCAAGAAGGCTGGTGAGTACCGTGAGATTGCCGCCCCAAAGCATCCCCTCGGCTGCAAAAGAGGAGCCCTGAGCGGGCACTCGAAGGCAAAGTTCCTTTTGGGAGATCGTCTCGGCAAAAACAGTCCTAGAGGGCGAATTCGGGTCGGCAAACCAGTGCCCCACGGGGCCCTGCCAGCCAGGCTTGCCGAGTCGGGCAAGAAAAGCAAGATGCAGTGCTGTGACGTCCGACAGTCCCACCAGCACGGCCTCAGAGGCAGCGATCTTTTCCCAGTCGAGAAGTTCAAGCAGGCGCGATGCTCCGCAGCCTCCGCGCAACGCCATCACGACATCCGTCGTCGGATCGGCAAAGGCCTGCGTGAGCGCCAAAGCGCGCTCGGCATCACTTCCGGCAAGTCCGCGGTCGACCGCGGTCAGATTGTCGGCGCAGCGCACGCACCAGCCCATGGCTTGAAGGTTGGCTCGGGCCGCGTTGATGCGCGCAACATCCACGCCCGATCCGTCGGACGCAAGCAGAGCGCGCGACGGAGCCGCTAGAACAATGGTGGGATGCGTAACGGAGACAGACACTTCAGGTTCCTTGTGCATCGGCTTTGGCGGCTGCGCGCTTTTGTCGAAAAAAGTCCTTTAAGAGGTCCTCGCAGGGACTGCGAAGGACACCCGCCGTCATGCGGGCACGATGGTTCATGCGTGCGGCCAGGGCAACATCGACTGCGCCCCCCATGCCGCCCGCGCGAGGGTCATCGGCCCCCCACACCACTCGCTCGATGCGGGCATGGGCGATCGCGGCCGCACACATGGCGCAGGGCTCGAGCGTGACGTAGAGCGTCGCGCCCGTCAGTCGCTCGTTGCCGACTTTGGCCGATGCGGCACGCACGGCCAGGATTTCGGCATGTGCGGTCGCATCATGTCGCTCGATGACGGCGTTTGAGGCGCGCGCAAGCACAACGCCGTCGCGCACCACCACGGCGCCGACGGGAACTTCACCCGAGGCGAGCGCTTTTTGTGCCTCGATAAGCGCCTCACGCATCATCGCTTCATCCTCTCTCGGATCGGGCTCGGGAACCGCGGGCGCATTGACGCGTCGGTTTTTGGCCTGCAGCTCGGCACGGATCTCGGCCCTGCGTTCGGCCCGCCTGAGCGCCAAATCGCGCCAAAGGTCGCTGACGATCGCGGGAGTGAGGGCGCTCTCCACGCGCACTGAATTCACGCCGCCCTCTTTGGGGAAGACAAGACGGGCCGCCGTGAGCGCGTCTAAAAGCTCGTTGCCCGTGGCTGCGAGCCAATCGGCGTGCGTACTCAAAAAGGCTTGCAATGCCCGCGTCAGATCGGCCCCGGGAATCAAAGACGCCGTCCCCCCGAAGGTCACAAAAAAGAGCGCGGCCCGCAGCACCACGTCAAGATCCTCGGGTGTGCGGGCAAGCCCCGTGAGGGCAATGCCGCGCCTTAGGGCAATGCGCTCAAAACGCAGAGCGTCTTCCCTCGAAAACGGCACACTCGGCCCGATCGCCCCAGTGAGTTCTGCTGCGTCCACATGCCCCTCCGAGCGTCGTTAGCGAGCGCTTTCCAAAATTGCCTGCACGTCGCGGGCGGTAAGTTTCTGGAAGTTTCCGAGCGGGCCGCGGGCCGTTGCCGCCGCTGCGATCTCTTCGACAGGGACTACGCGGTCGACGAGTTCACCAAGGCGCACCGGCAGGTGCATGCGCTGCAGGAAGGCGCAGAACTTGGCGATTGCCAGCTCGATCGTGGCCTCCTCGTCGCCCTCGATGGGCGTGACCTGCATCACTTCGACGGCAAAGCGCATGAATCGAGCCGGGTTGGTGTGATGCACATAACGCATCCAGCTGGGCGTCACCACCGCCAACCCTGCGCCGTGCGTGATGCGCGTATCCCACCCCGAGAGGGCATGTTCGATTCCGTGGCAGGCCCAGTCTTCTTCGTGGCCGAGGCCAAAGTAGCCGTTGTGGGCAAAACTGCCCGCAAGACCGATTTCACACCAGGCGGCATAGTCCTTGTGATTGTCGATGAGCTTGAGGCCGTTGCGCATGATCACGCGCAGCGCGCTTTCAGCCTGAGCGCTCGTGTAGTCGACGTCGGGCGTGTTGGTGAAGTAGCGCTCCATGATGTGACTCATCATGTCGATGACGCCTGCGGCGATCTGGTTTTCGGGGAGCGTAAAAAAGAGTTCGGGGTTTACGGCCGACACCTTGGGACGCACGCAGGCATTGCCGGCACCGTTCTTGACGTTCCCGTTGGTGATGACGGTGCGGATGGACTGCTCGCTGCCCGCCGCAGGAATCGTCAGCACGCAGCACACGGGCAGAGCCTTTTTGGGCTGAGCGCGGCCGCAGAAAAAGTCCCATACATCGCCGTCGTAGAAATAACCCATGGCAGCAGCCTTGGCGGTATCAATGACGCTTCCGCCGCCGACGGCAAGAAGCACGTCCACGGCTTCGCGACGAGCGATCTCAATGACTTCACGCACCAGTTCGACCTTGGGGTTAGGCTCAACACCGCCCTTTTCAAGCACCGTGAGTCCGGCGTCGCGGCAGCTCTGCGCCACGGCCGCCAAAGTGCCCGTGCGCACGGCCGATCCGCCGCCGTAAACGATAAGCACCTTGCCGCCGCCGGCAAAAGACGCAATTTCAGAGCCGATCGCCTTATGGGCGTCCCTGCCGAAAATCAACTTGGTCGGATTGCAATACGTAAAGTTCTGCATGGTTGTCGTTATTAGGAAGTTGAAGAATCCGTCGCCTCACCGCGGGCAAGCGCCGTGCCGCGCGCAAGGTTCACAAAAGAAAGCGTGGCCAGTCCCGCCGCGAAAAACAGTCCCGTCATCTGAATCGCCAGTCGGTGATCGTTTCCGGAAATCCAGGTTACCAGACCGTAGGTAATCGGCCCCACAATGGCCGACAGCCACAGGGCCATGTTCCAAAAGCCGTAAAACTGCGCCAGACGCGAGGCGGGCGCCAAAAGGCCCACCATGGCGCGGCCCGCGGACTGGCTAGAGCCCATCGCAAGCCCGGCAAGATTGGCCGAGACCCAGAAAAGCGTCGGCGTCTGTGCAGCGGCGGCCGTCACCACCATGGCGATCCACACAACGAGCGTTGCCGCGAGACTGGCCTTGTGACCGATTTTGTCCTGAATGTAGCCGAAGGCAAAGGCACCCACTGCGGCCGTGATGTTGACGAGCAGCACGAGCACCAATGTTTCGGTCATGCCGAACCCCATGACGGCCGACGCGTAAATGGCCGCCAGGGCAATCACAGTGGCGATGCCGCACTGATACAAAAAGCCGCACACCACGAGTCGCTTGAAGTCCGTGTAGTGCTTCAAAAGTGCATAGGTTCCCTTAAGTTCCTGCATGCCTTCGACAAAGGCGCGGGCCAGACCGATCGCCTCGCCCTGCGGCTCGGCGCGCTCGCGCAGCCACAAAAAGAGCGGCATCGACACCAGCAAAAAGACGGCGGCAGTAATAACGCAGCTTGCCGCAACCTGCATCTCATTGCTCCAACCGATACGCTGTCCGGCGAGCGTTGCGCCCAGGCAGAGCGCAAGCGTCACGAGTCCGCCCACATACCCCAGACTCCATCCCCAGCCCGAGACCTTGCCGAGAGCTTCGGGTCGGGCGAGTTCAGGAAGAAAAGCCGAATTGAGCGACTCGCCCACGTTGTAGCCGATGAGGCTCAGTACGATCATCGACACGCTCAGTACATAGCTTTGAGGACCGCTTAACGCAAGAAGCGCCGTGCACACGATGCACAGCATCGTGGCGGCAAAAAGCCACTTCTTTTTGCCTGCGGTGAGGTCGGCCACTCGGCCGACAGCCGGCATCACAAGCATGCTCACGGCGTTGCCAAGGGCAACGGCACAGCTCCACACGAGCGTACCCCACTCGGCACCACCGCATACGACTGCCACGAAAAAGGCGTTGAAAACAGCCGTTTGAACAACGGTGCTGTATCCCGAATTGGCGGCATCAAAAAGCGACCAGGCAAGAACTTCGCGCCCGCGTACGCCTTCGTTAAGGCCGGCAGCGTTCCAAAGCTTCATGCTGCCTTCACCTCTCAGTCCTGCGGCTCGTCAAAGGGGGCCCCCACCAAAAGCGCCGCCCAGCTCGTCGTGAAGTTCTGTGCCGCCTGGCGCACGGGCACTTCCGTGAGCGCAGCCCCCGCCTCGAGTTCTTCTTCAATCATGCGGTGCAGCTTGCCGACCAAGACCACCATTACCGATTCGATGACGCCTTCGTCCCCACGGCGGCGCCCTGTCGGAATCACGGGAATCTGATCGCCGTACTGCTCGCGCACATAATTGGCGAGCCCCTCGGGGTTCCAGCCTTCGACACAGGCATAGTGGCGATTTTCCCCGCAAAAAGTGGCGGTGAGCCAGTCGCACAGTCGCTGATCGGCGTCGGCAGCCTCTTCCGGACTCATGGTGCCTTCCCAGACTTCTGCAAGGCGCCGAACGGTATTGCGCACGGCCTGCGCGAGCAGCCCCTCGACCACATCGATGGCCGCCAGACTCGGAAGCTGGGCAGCGCGGGAAGAAAAGTCGTGACAGCTGCGGCCGGGACGGCAGGAGTTGCATTGAGACATCGGGGAGGTTTCCTTGAAGGTTGAGGATGGGACGACGCCCGAAAGCGTACGTCCCGAACAATCAGACGGATTAAGCGCCCGCCGCAGGCATGGCTGCAAGCGCGTATTTGTCGACCACTTCAGAGACGGCCGCACGCACGGACTGCTGCGTGGCGTCGGGCTTGACGACCGAGGTTTTGATGGCCTCATAGACGGCGCGGTAAAAGACGGTCGTTGCGCGCACCATTCTTTCACGGGGGTTGTCGAGATTGACGGCGGCCTCGCCCGCCCAGACCGTGTCGTAAAAGGCAGGATCCACCTCGGCAAGAGCCTTGGCGCACGGAGCGCCGTGCCAGCCGACGACATGCAGAAATTCAGGATTTTCCCCCATTAGAGCTCGCGCAAGATGGCGCGCAAGGGCATCGTCCATGTCGCGGGCGCGCTCGCTCGTCATACCGCCCGCGGAGACCTTGACGAGGCGAAACATGATTTCCTGGGCAGCCAGATCAAAGAGCTCGCGCACCACCGCCGGATCGGCAAGACTGGGTTTGGAAGGTGTTTGTTGTGTGGTAGTCATCGGTTCACAGCGTTGAAAGAAAAACGGACCGCTTTTAGGGACGGGCAAACACGTTCGTCCAATGCATCAGAAATTCGTGATAGGTGCGGCTTGCCTCCTCGGCGTCGCGCTTGCCGACCAGACTTTCGAGCAGAGCGTTGAAGACCTTTTCATAAAACTCGGCATTCATCCGTCCGACCGCCCAAAGGAGTGCCTCGTCGTCATCCTGCGCAATCGCCAGACGCTCTTCGCTGCCGAGGGCCATAAAGTCTTCGTCGAAAATAAGACGCACCTGTTCGGCCGCGCCGCTCGGATTCCAGTCCTTGTCGGCACGCACGTCGAGTCCTTCGGGCACCTGACCGCGCAGACAGTCCCAGAGCATTCGGCCCGTCATGTCCAGTTCGCTCAGTGCGAGCGTATTCATGTACGAGCCCGCCTGCGTCTCGTCGAGCGTTTCGAGCCGAGCGTCGCTCAGGTTGCCGAGCCGCTCGAGATAATCCTCATAGAGCGCAAACAACAGCCCGTAAACGTCCTGCCGCAGGCCCAGATACAGCTTTTCATCGTCGTGCGTGCGCATCTCAGTCGGCCTCCCCTTTTTAGGAGCGTCCCGACGTGCCGCCCGCGCCCTTGACGATGGTCAGAGCGCCGGTGACAAGGCTGGAAAGATCGCCCATATTGGCGGGCACGACAAGCGTGTTGCCCTGCTTGGCCATATCGCGGAAGGCTTCAACATACTTTTCAGCCACCTGCAGATTGACGGCGTTCATGCCGCCCGGCGCATTCGTGGCTTCGGCAACCATGCGCAACGCCTCGGCCGTGGCCTGAGCCATGGCGAGCGTAGCTGCAGCCTGACCCTGCGCCTTGTTGATTTCAGCCTGCTTTTCACCTTCAGACTGCGCGATGGCAGCTTCGCGGGCACCCGTTGCAAGGTTGATCTGCTCGAGCTTGCGGCCTTCGGAAGCGGCCACAACAGCGCGCTTTTCACGCTCAGCGGTGATCTGCTGCTGCATGGCCTGAAGGATGACTGCGGGCGGCGTCAGATCCTTGATTTCGTAACGCAACACCTTCACACCCCAGTTAAGGGCCGCCTCGTCGATTGCCGAAACGACGGAGCGGTTGATGATGTCGCGCTCTTCAAAGGTCTTATCGAGTTCCATGCGGCCGATCACGCTGCGAAGCGTCGTCTGCGCCAACTGCGTGATGGCGATGATGTAGTTGCTCGTTCCGTAGCTGGCGCGCTGCGGATCGGTCACCTGAAAAAAGAGCACGCCGTCGACAGTGAGCTGAGTGTTGTCCTTGGTGATGCACACCTGACTCGGCGTATCCAGGGGCACTTCCTTGAGGCTGTGCTTGTAGGCGACGCGGTCAATAAAGGGAACAATGATGTTGAGGCCGGGGTTGAGCACGGCGTGAAACTTCCCTAGACGCTCCACCACCCATGCGGTCTGCTGCGGCACGACCTTGATGCACTGCACCACAAAAACGAGCGCCACCACCACCAGCACCATCGAGAAGATCAGAAAACTCGAAATCATAGAAACACTCCTAAAGGCCCATTGCCCACCCGAGTCAATACAAACGACCTTTATTTTGCCTTCGCACGGACGAGAAGTCGTGCGCCGTCCACGGCAACAATTTCATGCACGCCCGCCGCAGGGCTTTCGCCCTCGGCAAGCACCGCCGTCCACTCGGCACCGCGATAGTCAACGCGCGCCGTGCGGTCCTGCTGCCAGACCGTGACAGTCACGGTGCGGCCCACGTCGGGATTTTGCAGTGCTTCGCATTCGTCGTTGCGTCGGCTTTGCGCCATGCGCCGCACAGCCCAGCCGCCTGCGGCTGCACACAAAGCGAATACCGTGAGCTGCCATGCCGCAGCTACGCCCGCCCACGCGGCGGCGCCGGCTACCAGACAGGCAAGGCCCATCACGAGAAAATAAAAGTTACCGGCCAAAAGTTCAATACCGGCAAGCACAAGCCCGACCACAAGCCAGATCCAAACCGCCGAAATCGAAAAATCCATCCCGTCCCCCTTGTCAGTTTTTAGTGCGCCGCTCCGGCCTCTTCTTCAGTCGAAGCATAAGCATCTAGCACGCGTTCGCTCAAATGAGCGGTCAGGCTGTCGGCGTCGCTCATGACGTCCTTCACGCCCAATTCGGCCAGCTGCTCGGATTCGAGCGCGGTCACGGCACGGACGACGATCTGAAGATCCGGATTGAGTTGGCGGGCATTTTCTACGATTTTGGCCACTTTGAGGGGGCTGACGTCCATGATGACCAACACGCGCGCGGTGATGATGTGCGCCTGCACAAGCACCATCGGATCGGCTGCGTCTCCCGCGATGGCGGCGAGCTTACGGGATCGCAGAGCCTCCACCACATCAAGGTCATCGACGATGCTGACCATCGGGATGTTGTCCTTCAAAAGTCGCGCACGCACGCCCGAGGCCACCTCACCCGTGCCCACCACGATGGTTTGCCCCTGCAGCAGCCGTCGGTTGGTCTGCTGCGGCAGCACGGCGTAGTGATCCGTGCGCATGGCTGCCGCCCGCGCCCAGGCAAAGGAACGCACCAGAATGCGGCGAACCACGGGGACGCTCGCAAACATCAGCGGATTGAGGGCAATGGCCAGAATAGAAGCGGCCACGATCATGGAAAGCACTTCCTGATTGACCATCCCGAGCGCTATCCCCTGCGCAGCAAGCATGAAGGAGAATTCGCCAATCTGCGCAAGCGCCACGGCAACGGTAAGACTCGTGTGCAGCGGGTAGCGCAGACAGTGCACCAGCGTAAAAGCGGTGAGCGACTTACAGACGATGATGATGGCGAGCACCATCAGAATGCCCAGCGGCTGTTCAAAAAGGACATGCCAGTCGAGCATCATGCCGACGCCGACGAAAAAGAGCACGGCAAAAGCATCCTGCAGCGGCAGAGAATCGCGGGCGGCGCGGCGCGCGTAAGGGGTCTCTCGCATCACCATGCCGGCAAAGAACGCGCCGAGGGCAAAACTGACATCAAAGACGGCCGCCGCCCCAAATGCAATGCCGATGGCCGAAGCCAAAATGGACAAATTGAAAAGTTCACGGCTGCCGGTACGGGCAATTTTGACAAGCGCCCAGGGAATCACTTTGCGACCGATCACCAGCATGAGGGCAACAAACGCAACCACCCGAAGCACGGTCCAGGCCACGACGCCTGCGACCGACCAGGGGTCAAGAGGCCCGGCCTGCGCCGCCGGCCCCACGCCGAGAATCACGGCCACGGGCGGCAGAAGCACGAGAATGATGACGGCCACGATGTCTTCGACCACGAGCCAGCCAACGGATATCTGCCCGTCGACGGTGCGCATCAGGCCGTGCAGATCGAGCGCCTTGAGCATGACGACGGTCGAAGCACACGACAGACACAGCCCAAAGATAAGACTGGCGGCCGGCGACCATTCCCAAACGAAGTGGGCAAAGCACGTCCCCAGAACGGTGGCGATCCCCATCTGCAGCGTCGCTCCGGGAATGGCAATCCCCTTGACCTTGAGAAGATCTTCGATGGAAAAATGCAACCCCACGCCGAACATCAAAAGAATGACGCCGATCTCACTCAACTCCTGCGCAAGTTCCAGATTGGCCACCGGCCCCGGCGTATTGGCGCCGCACATGACGCCCGCAACCAGATAACCGACAAGAGCAGGCATGCGAATCTTCTCGGCCAAATAGCCGAAGATAAGAGCCAGCGCAAAAGCGAGCGCCATCGTGGACAAAAGGGGCAGCGAGTGGTACATGTTCAGTCAAAAACAAGCGTTGGAGCGGCATCTTTAATTTTAACTTCCGCATCCTGCGCTCTCGTCCCGACACCGCCGAAAAATGCTGGGAATTTTCGTTTTCTGTCGAGGATCGACCGCTGCCATTGAGTCTGGTCGGCCGAGTGCCCGAGCAACTCCACGGTCAAAACGTTCGACTACATTCGGAGAGCACCTTTCAAAAACGGCCTCAGATTCATTATAGGTCTCACAAATGAGCTCTATTTCTAAATTTCATAGAAAATCCGCGAGGAAACCTTCGCCTTCAGGCGAGGGAGGAATCGCGAC
>CAMAHM010000047.1 GCA_945834535.1 uncultured Sutterella sp.
ATGGCGCGACTCGTTACCGAAGGCGTCGGTGCCAAACCGCGCACGGGACATATTTCCACCTTCCAGGCCTTCTGCGTGTCGACCGCATCGCGCGTGGGCGTAGGCAACATCGCCGGCATTGCCATTGCCGTCGTGCTCGGCGGCCCGGGCGCCGTCTTCTGGATGTGGGTGATCGCCACCATCGGCGCGGCCACGGGCTTTGTGGAATCCACGCTCGGTCAGATCTACAAGGTGCCCAAGGCGGGCGGCGGTTTTCTGGGCGGCCCGGCCTACTACATCCGCAACGTGCTCGGCTCCAAGTTCTTTGCCGGTCTTTTTGCGGTGCTCATTTCCGTCACCTACGGGCTCATCTTCAACAGCGTGCAGTGCAACACGATGAGTCTTTCGATTCAGACGAGCTGGGGCATTGATCCGCTCTACACCGGGATTGCCGTGGCGGTGCTTACGGCCGTGGTGATTTTCGGCGGTCTGGTGCGTGTGGCGCGCGTGGTGGGCATCATGGTGCCCTTTATGGCGGGCGCGTACATTCTGGTGGCCATCTTCTTTACCTTCATGCACATCGACAAGGTGCCCGGCGTTCTTACGACCATCATCTCGAGCGCCTTTGATTTTGAGGCTGTCTACGGGGCGGGCTTTGCCATGATCGTGATGACCGGCATCAAGCGCGGTCTCTTTTCCAACGAAGCCGGTATGGGTGCCATTCCCAACGCGGCTTCGACCGCCGACGCTTCGCACCCGGTCAAGCAGGGCCTTGTGCAGGCTTTCGGCGTGTTTTTCGACACCATCATCGTGTGCACGGCCTCGGCCATGATCGTGCTCGTGTCGAGCGACTGGCAGTCGGCCGGTAAAACGGGCATCGCGCTCGTGCAGCATTCGCTTGCCCGTGAGTTGGGCGTGTGGATGAACCACTTCATTTCGATCGTGGTGCTCTTTTTTGCCTTCAGCTCGATCATCGGCAACTACTTCTACGGTGAAGTCAACATGCCCTTCGTAAGCCGCCATCCGATCGCTCTGAATGTGTACCGTGCCCTCGTGGTGCTTGTCACGTTCTCGGGCGCCGTGTTGTCGCTGTCGACCGTCTGGAACCTTGCGGACCTCTTTATGGCACTGATGGCCATTGTCAACCTCGTGGCGATCACGCTGCTCGGCAAGTATGCCTTTGCCGCACTGGCCGATTACCGACGCCAGCAGCAGTCAGGCATTCTCGATCCGGAATTTGATCCGCGCGTGCTGCCCGATATGCGCGGCATTCAGGCCTGGCCGCGTCACCGCGAAGAAGAAATCGAACAGGCTTAATCCAAAGCTCAAAGAGGGAGGACCTTTTGCCCAAGGGGTTCTCCCTCAATTTCTTAAGATTGTTTTAATCCTCGGGTTAAAATATCGTTCCATACGGCTGCGCCGTTTCATTCAAGACCCGTCAGAGGTCTTTCTTTTTGTCCAACCATCTCCCTTTTCAGAAAGGATCACGCCATGCTCGGAGTCCTCGTAACTCTTGTTGCGGTTGCATTGATCGCCTATCTGGTTATCAAGAATTACTATCCGCCCATCGCCCTGCTGCTTGTTGGTTTGGGGCTTTTGTTTATTGCCGGTCTTAACGGCACGCCCCCCGTGGCTGCCAAGGCGAGCACGCACTTCTTCGGTTTTGACATTGTTCAGGCCTTTACCAACCTCATGAAGGGCCGTCTGCCCGGTCTGGGCTTGAACATTATGGCGATTGCCGGCTTCTCCTACTACATGGACAAGATCGGCGCTTCCAAGTCGCTCGTCAAGCTCTGCGTGAGGCCCTTGGCGGCGATCCGCTCGCCCTACGTGCTCCTTGCTGTGACCTATGTGGTCGGCCAGTTCATGGCGCTCTTTGTGAATTCGGCCGTCGGTCTGGGGCTCCTGCTGATGGCTTCGATCTACCCGCTTTTGGTTGCGCTCGGCGTCACGCGCGCTGCCGCTGCCGCCGTCATCGCTTCGACCTGCTGTCTTGACCTGGGTCCGAGCTCTTCGAACGCCATGCGTGCGGCCGACCTTGTCGGTACGGACGTCGTGACCTACTTCGTTCAGGGGCAGATACCCGTGGCCCTCTGCGTGATCGCCACCGTGGCCGTGGGGCACTACGTGGTGCAGCGCTGGTTTGACCGTCGTGAAGTGGCCGCCGGAACGGCCAAGAGTGAAAAGGTGGAAGCCGGCAACATGGAAGAAGCCTTCAAGGGGGCCGCTCCCATGCACTACGCTGTGCTGCCGATGCTGCCGCTCGTGCTGCTGATCGTCTTTTCGCCCATGGTGTACAAGGGCATCAAGCTCAACCTGCAGACCGCCATCTTCGTCTCGCTTCTCATCAGCTTTGCGGTGGACGTTGTCTCGCGCCGCACCTTCAAGGAATGCTGTCAGGCAACGAGCGCCATCTTTGAAGGCATGGGCAAGGTCTTTGCTTCGACCGTGAGCCTGATTTGCTGTGCCGAACTCTTCGCGCTGGGCCTCAACAAGATGGGCGGTATCTCCACCATGATTCAGGCCGCTGCCAGCATGCAGGGTGCCGGCATCTATCTGATGCTCTTCGTGATGCTCGCCATCATGATTGTGGCCACCATCCTCACGGGCTCGGGCAACGCAGCCTTCTTTGCCTTCTCCCCCCTGCTGCCCGAAGCGGCCGCCAGTGTCGGCTACTCGACCGTGGCGCTTGCCGTTCCCGTGCAGCTGTCGGCCGGCATCGCCCGTACGATGAGCCCGATTGCAGGCGTCATCGTGGCTGTGGCCGGGATTTCGGGCCTCACCCCGATTGAACTCATCCGCCGCACGATTCCGGTCATGCTCGCCGGCATGGTCGTGAACGTCGTCGCTTCGCTCGTTTTCCTCTGATTGTTTTTTCTGGAGTGTGAAACAAAATGGCATTGCTCATTAAAAACGCACGCGTGTTCAGCCCCGATGATCTTGGGGTGAAGGACGTTCTGATCGTCAACAAGCAGATTGCCGCCGTCGGCGAAAATCTCACCGTGACGATGCCTGAGCTTGAAGTGCTCGATGCCAAGGGCCTCACCATGACCCCGGGCTTTATCGATCAGCACATTCACATCACGGGCGGCGGCGGTGAGGGCGGCCCCAAGACCCGTACGCCCGAACTCGTTCTGAGCGAACTCATCGAATGCGGTACGACGAGCGTGGTGGGTGTGTCGGGAACCGACGCGACGACTCGCTCGATTCCGAACCTTCTTGCCAAGGTTCGCGCGCTGCAGTCCGAGGGTGTCTCGGCCTGGATGTACACGAGTAACTACGAATTCCCGCCGACGACGCTCACCGACTCGGTCAAGAACGATCTTTTCTTTGTGCCCGAAGTGGTCGGCGTCAAGATCGCCATGGGTGACCATCGTTCGAGCTTCCCGACTCTCGAAGAAGTCTCGCGTCTTCTGTGCCAGATCCGCGTGGGCGCCATGATTGCCGGCAAGCTCGGCGTGCTGCACATTCATCTGGGCAACATCGTCGGCCCCTTTGATACGTTCCTTGAAATCGTCAAGCGCGGCATGCCCATCCAGCACATCCGCCCGACGCACTGCGCCCGCGACGTCAAGGTCTTTGAAGGCGCGATCCGCTTCGGTCTTGCGGGCGGCAACGTCGACATCACCACGGGCGGCTCGTGCGCCTTTGCTTCGCCCGCGCACGCCGTCGTTGAAGCGATCAAGGCCGGCGTGCCCGTCGACAAGCTCACCATGAGCTCGGACGGCCACGGCTCGGTGCCGCGCTTTAACGAAAAGGGTGAGATGATCGGTCTCGGTGTGGGCGGCGTTGCCTGCAACCTGCGCGACGTCAAGCGCCTCATCGGTGAACTCGGCGTGGATCCTGCGACGGCCTTTGCCCTTGTGAGCCGCAACGTTGCCAAGGCGTTGCGTTTTGACACCAAGGGCGAAATCGCTGCCGGCAAGTGCGCCGACATCAACCTCTTTGACGAAAACATGAACCTCGTCCATGTCTTTGCCAAGGGCAAGGCCATGATGAAGGACGGCGTCGTCGTCACGAAGGGAACTTTCGAAATTTGATGCCCTCCCGTAAGGCGCACGCTCTGCCACGCACGGCAGACGGGGGCGCCTGACGCGGCCCGTGAAGCGGCCGCCCGACTTTCGTACAACGAAAGAGGGCGGCCGTTTTCGTCTCCGCTAGTCTGACCGCTTCAGCCGTTCGGCGGACTCGGAGCGCCGCGCAGGATTGCTACAATTACCCGACCGATGCTCGTTGCGGTGCGGTGAAAACCCCGAACGGGCGTGTTGTTGTGCATAGGATTTTTCTTTCATGAGTTGGCTTACCCGCATCATTCCGAGTATTTCCTCTCGGGAACGTACCAAGGACGAACCCAAGAAAAAGAGCGTCGTGCCCGCCGGTCTGTGGGTCAAATGCCCCTCGTGTGATCAGGTGCTCTACAAGGAAGAGCTCCGTGAGTCCCTGCAGGTCTGCCCCAAATGCGGCCACCACATGCGTCTCGGAGCCCGCGCGCGACTCGATGCCTTTTTGGACTGGAAGGGGCCGCACGAAGAAATCGGTGCGGCGGTGCAGCCCGTCGATACGTTGGGGTTCGTCGACTCCAAGCCTTATCCCGGTCGTCTTGAGCAGGCCCGCAACGCAACCAAGGAAACCGACGCTTTGGTGGTGATGCGCGGCGAACTTCGTCGTCAGCCCGTCGTGGCCGCAGCCTTTGAGTTTTCCTTCATGGGCGGCTCCATGGGCTCGGTTGTGGGTGAACGTTTCGTGCAGGGCGTGGAGCGCTCGCTCAGAGAACGCATCCCCTTTGTGACCTTCACGAGCACGGGCGGCGCACGCATGCAGGAAGGGCTTCTGTCGCTCATGCAGATGGCCAAAACCAATGCGGCGGTCGGACTTTTGGAACGCAGCCGCATTCCCTTCGTATCGGTGCTCACCGATCCGACCATGGGCGGCGTGTCGGCTTCCTTTGCCTTCATGGGCGACGTCGTCATCGCCGAACCCAACGCACTCATCGGCTTTGCCGGTCCGCGCGTGATTGAGCAGACCGTACGGGAAAAGCTCCCCGAAGGTTTTCAGCGTGCCGAGATGCTGCTTGAAAAGGGCGCCGTCGACATGATCGTCGACCGCCGCGACATGCGCGAAGTCGTCTCGGAACTTCTGGCACTTTTGTGCGACAAACCGACCCCCTCCATCTGAGACAGGCCGGTTTGCGCCCATGCCGTGCCTCGGGTATTCTGTACCGCGGTACGGCGTCTTAAAGGGAGAGGGAGCCGTGCTCTGAAAAATGCACTCTTTGACGAGTGCGTGTTGCAGGATTATTTTCAGTTCGGGAGACACACATGATTCAAGGCTCTTTGGTGGCACTCGTCACCCCCATGCACGATGACGGCAGCGTCGACTACGATGCCTATGCCCGTTTGATCGAATGGCATATTGCTTCGGGCACCGATGCTCTGGTGGTGATGGGGACGACGGGCGAGTCGCCTACGCTCGATATGGGCGAACACAACGACGTCGTGTCGTTTGCAGTCAAAACCGCTGCGGGCCGCATTCCGGTGATTGCCGGCACGGGCGGCAACTCCACGCAGGAAGCCATTGAACTCACGCGCCACGCCAAAGCCGTGGGCGCCGATGCCTCGCTTCAGGTCGTTCCCTACTACAACAAGCCCACGCAGGAAGGCCTTTACCAGCACTTCAAGGCCGTAACCGAGGCGGTCGACATTCCGATCATTCTCTACAACGTGCCCGGCCGCACTGTGGCCGATTTGAAGAACGACACCGTGCTGCGTCTGGCGCAGCTGCCCAATGTGGTGGGGCTGAAGGACGCGACGGGCGACATTGCCCGCGCGATTGATCTGCTGCGCCGACTGCCTGCCGTTGTGGGCGACAAACCCTTTGCCGTGTACTCTGGCAACGATGACTCGGCTCTGGCGCTGATGCTTGTGGGCGGCGCCGGCGTGATCAGCGTGACCGCCAATCTCATGCCGCGCGAAATGCATGAAATGGCCGCTGCGGCCTGCTCGGGTAACGCCGCTGCGGCGCGCGTTCTCAACGATCGTCTGATGCCGCTGCACCAGAAGCTCTTTTGCGAACCCAATCCCGTGGCTCCCAAGTGGGCGCTCTACCGCATGGGCAAAATCGGCTCCCACATCCGCCTGCCGCTCACGGTTTTGTCGCGTGAAAACCAGGTGGTGGTCGAGCAGGCCATGCGCGAAGCGGGCGTGCCCTTCTGATTGGGGGACGGTTAAACCGTTTCGATGCGTTTCAGGGCGGCTTCGGCCGCTCTTGCATTTGCTAAACTAGCCCGTGCCCTATCGATCGGGGGGAGTTGTGTGTCTGTAAACACCGACGTCCGCCCGACGACAAACGATTTTTAGGATTTTGTATGCTTCAACCTCACGCCATTCGTGCTCTTTTGGCTGCCGGCTGCATTGCGTCTTTGAGCGGCTGTGCTCAACTCGGGATCGACTTTCCGGGGGAAAAGGTGCAGTACGAATCGTCCAATGCACGCGCGCCTTTGGAAATTCCGCCCGATCTGAGTCAAATTGACGGCAACGACCGCTACAGCGTGCCGACGCGTCCGCAGATTGTGAGCGCCAACGCGGAAGCTGCCAAAGAACGGCTGGCGGCCCAGCAGCGCGGCGAGGCGCCCGTGGATGTGCTGCCTGTTACGCAGATGGCCACGATCGAACGTGACGGTGCCACGCGTTGGGTGCACGTCAAGGCCTCTCCCGACAAGGTCTGGCCCCTGCTGCAGGACTTTTGGGCCAAGGTCGGTCTTGCCGTCAAGCATCAGGATGCCCGCACCGGTGTGATCCAGACGGAATGGGCTGAAAATAAGGCCAATCTGCCGCACGACATCATTCGCCAGACGGTGGGTAAGATCCTGGACGTCGTCTACGACACGGGCTCGCGCGATCAGTACCGCGCCCGTATGGAACGCGACGGAGCCGATGAAACCAACATCTACGTCACGCACCGCTCGATGGTCGAAGTGCTCAAGGGCCGTCAGGAAGACAGCACCATGTGGCAGCCCGGCCCCTCGGATCCCGAACTTGAGGCCGTGATGCTCACCAAGCTCGCGCAGGCTCTGGAGCAGGAATTCAATCCTGCCGCCAAGCCCGTTGAGCAGAAGGCGCTCGACGAACTGGCGGCCGTCAAGTACGCGCCCAAGAGCGAAGTCGTCAAGGCTGCCGACGGCACTTCCGAAGCAGTGATGATTGACGAGCCCTTTGACCGCGCCTGGCGCCGAGTGGGCGTCGCGCTCGACCGTTCGGGCTTTGAAGTGAGCGACACCGACCGCAGTCAGGGGCTCGTGATGGTCAAGTACCTCGATCCCGACTACGAAAAGCAGAAGCGCTCCGAGCAGGGGTTCTTTGCCAATCTCTTTAGCAACACCAAGGCGGTCGATCCGGTGGAATATCAGATTCGACTCACTCCCGAAGGTGAAAAGACCCGCGTCACGGTGCTTGGCGCCGACGGCAGAGCCGACACGACGGGGGTGGCACCGCGCATCGTCAATTTGCTCGGCGAGCAGACGCGATAAGCGACGGTTGGACTTTCGACTGCAACGGCTCCCTGCGGGGGGCCGTTTTTGGAATAGGGCGATGCAAAAATCTTTTTTGTATGAAGTGTTCATCCCGCACTTGACGGGGCGCATGACGCGACGCCGTTACTGGGCGGGTATCGTGCTGTGGATTTTTGTCGGTCTGGCCGCGGCATCCGTCACAGGGACGCTTTATATGGAGCCCCTGCGTGAAGAAGTGTGGCATGCGCTCAATCTTGCCGACTGGTGCGCTCTGGCGTGGATGCAGATTGCTTTCCTGTGTTTTGTCGTGCGACGTCTGCACGATCTCGGACACTCGGGTTGGTGGGCGCTCTCGGTGCTGATTCCCGGGCTCGCCTTACTCATCATCGTGGTACTCGGCCTGATTGAAGGCGAGGCGCGCGACAACCGTTGGGGGCCGGGCTGGGGCACCCCGCGCTTTGCGACCGGGTCTCCTGCCTCAGGCGACGCTCAGCTTGACGCTCTGGAGAGACTTGCGCGCCTGCGCGAGCAGGGAGCGCTCACGGAAGAAGAATTTGCCGCCCAAAAGGCCCGCATCACAGGTGCCGGACGGTAAACGCAAACCTTGGCGGCCGGGAACGCTCATTATTTTCCATACGCAACTGGTCAAAATATGCTGATTGAAAAAGACAAAGTGGTCCGCATTCGAGTGGACATGTACGACCTGCAGGGCAACCTTCTTGAGTCGACCGACGAAGAGGGCGTGAGCTACCTGCACGGGCACGGCGACATCTTCGCGCGCATTGAGGCCGCTCTCGAGGGCAAGAAGGCGGGCGATAAAATTTCGGTCGTGCTCGAGCCCGAAGATGCGTTCGGCGAGTTTGACGATACGGCCATTTTTATTGTCCCCGTCAAGGATCTCGGAGACCCTGAACTCGTGGTGCCGGGGCTGGTGTTTGAACATCTCCCCGGGCACGAGGATGACGATCGCCGCTGGCGCGTGACGGACGTTGCCGAGGGCGTGGCCGTGCTCGACGCCAATCATCCGCTGGCCGGCTGGACGCTGCGCTTTGATGTGACGGTGCTTGCCGTCGAAGACGGTGTGGGGGAAGCCACGGGCAGCGACGAGGTGGTTGTGCCCGGTTTTCTCGGCTTTGCCGACAAGATCATCGACGACGAGACGGACTGACCGCAGCCCGTCAGAACTGCGCCGCGCCGGGCGTGGCTATAATCGCCACAATGCCGCAAAGCGCGTTGCGCCTGCGGCGTGGATCCCGCTAATAGAACCTAGAACCGATAGGAAAGACAATCCCATGACGCTTCGTCAGCCTGAAACCGATACCAATTTCGTCGACATTCAGCCCGATGATCTCGAACGCGCGGCTGCGGCCATGCGCAATGAGCTCGAAGACAACCGCCGTGCCTGGGAAAAGACGCTCTGGACGCTTGAATACGTGCGCAAGACCTACCCCGAAGACGTCAAGCTCAACGATGCTCTCGAAGCGATTCGTCATCATCTGGAACGCCGTTTCTGATCGAGCCTGACGGCTCGGCAGCATCATTTCGGCGCAGTCCGACAGGAGAGCATTGTGGAACGCATTTATCCTCATCCCTTCTTTGCGCGCGAAGGTTGGCCTTTCATGGGCTTTGCTTTTGCGCTGGCGCTCATCGTCCAGATTTTTGTGGGCGGCATCGTAGCCTGCCTTTTCTGGGTGCTGTTCATCTTCGTTGCTCAGTTCTTCCGTGATCCGGCGCGCGAAATGACGCGCGACCCCACGGCGGTCGTGGCCCCCGTGGACGGACGCGTGATTAAGATCGAAGAAACCGTCTGTCCCTATACGGGTGAGCAGACCAAAATGGTGTCGATCTTCATGAACGTCTTCAACGTGCACAGCCAGAAGACGCCGGTCGCAGGCCGCATCGAAAAGATCGAATATTTTCCCGGGCAGTTCCTTAACGCCGCTCTGGAAAAGGCGAGCGAACTCAACGAGCGCAACGCCGTGACGGTACTTACGCCCGAGGGCCACCGCGTGTGCTTCGTACAGATCGCAGGTCTCGTGGCGCGCCGCATTCTTTGCTACAAGCTTGTCGGCGACACCGTTGCCAAGGGCGAGCGCTACGGCTTCATCCGTTTTGGTTCGCGCGTGGACGTGTATCTGCCCGTAGAGGCCAGTTTGTGCGTGTCTGTGGGCGACAAGACGACCGGTGTGGAAACCGTGATCGCCAATCTGCCCGAACAGTCCGCAGGCGCGCAGCAGTAATGCTGTCAGCATCCCGCCCGAGGGCCGCGCTCGATTTTGAGGCGCCCGCCGGCGGGTTTTTTGCATTGGGAGCCCCGAAAGGGACTCCGTCAGGGAGAAGTTAATTATGGCTATTGTTCGACAGCGCCGCCGTCCGGCACGTCAGCGCATGATTGAAGTGGGCCGCAAAAAGATGCACACCGTGCGCACCCGCGGCATTTTCGTGCTTCCCAACCTCTTTACCACGGCCTCGCTCTTTTGCGCCTTTTTGGCCATCGTGCAGTCGATGGACCAGCAGTTCGGCTTTGCTGCCGTCATGATTTTGCTGTCGATGGTCTTTGACGGCATGGACGGGCGTGTGGCGCGTCTGACGCACACGCAGAGTGAATTCGGCGAGCAGTTCGACTCGATCGCCGATATGACCGCTTTCGGTGTTGCTCCGGCACTTGTGATGTACAAGTTCTGCCTCTGGGCTCTCGGGGGCCTCGGGTGGGCTGCGGCCTTTGTGTACTGCCTGTGTGCGGGCATTCGCCTTGCGCGCTTTAACTGCAACATCGGCGTGGTGGACAAGCGCTTTTTCCAGGGGTTGCCGAGCCCGGCCGCTGCCGCTTTGCTGGCGGGCTTTGTGTGGCTTGCCGTGGAAAACAAGCTCCCCGATCTCATCACCGTCTATCTGCCTGAAATCGCTTTTGTTCTGACCCTCTACGCAGGTCTGACGATGGTGTGCAATGCGCCCTTTTATTCGGGCAAGTCCGCTGCCTGCTTGAAGACGCTTCCCTTCTGGGGCATCGTGGCCGGTTCGGCCGTCTTTATTCTGGTCTCGAGTAATCCGTCCCTTGCCATCTTCATTTTGTTCTGCCTGTACGCTCTGTCGGGCTACTGCTATCAGGCCTGGCTCTTTTTCATGGATCGTCCCAATCCGGTCTTGCCGGGCGAGCGTGTTAAGAGCGCTCCCAAGGCCGACGCCCCCGTCGAGGAATCTGCCGGCCAGGGCGATTGCGCTCCGAACAAGCAGTCCTGATTTTGCATTTTGAGGTTGCGTCCATGTTTGTCTTTGCTCCCGCCGCTCAGCCCGTTGTTCCTGTTCTTGATGAAAAGGACGTGTATTTCCCCGTGCACCGCATCTACTGCGTGGGGCGCAACTACGCCGAACATGATCTGGAAATGGGCGGAACGGGCAAGCCCGAGCCGTGTTTTTTCGCCAAACCCGCCGACGCCGTGCACCCGATCGGCCCCAAGGAAACGGGCGAAGTGCCTTACGCCTCGGCGACCGACAATCTGCAGCATGAAGTCGAACTCGTCATTGCCATCGGCAAAGAGGGGAGCGATATTCCCGTCGAAGAAGCGATGGACCATGTTTGGGGCTGGGCCGTCGGCATTGATCTGACGCGCCGCGACCTGCAGAACAAGGCCAAGGCGGCGGGCAAGCCCTGGACGACGGGCAAGAGTTTCGACCATTCGGCCCCCATCACCCATATTCGCCCCAAGCACCGTGCACCCGACATGGACGCGGCCGACGTATGGCTGTACGTCAACAACGTCGAAAAGCAGAAGGGAAACACCCGCACTATGATCCTCTCTGTCCCCGAGCTCATTCATGAGGCTTCGCGCTACTGGCGTCTGATGCCGGGCGATCTGATCTTCACGGGCTCGCCCTCGGGGGTTTCGCGCATCGTGCCGGGGGATGTTGT